>CAITEM010000029.1 GCA_903891395.1 uncultured Hyphomicrobiales bacterium
CGGCCGAACGGCTTGTTGTAGAAGAAGTGTCCGGACTACTCGAAGCCCGCCACCGCGCCGAGTTCGTTGACTCGCCGCTTGATGTAGGAATGCCCGGTCTTCCAGTAGTCGACCTTGACGCCGTTGGCTTTCAGCACCGGATCGGTCAGGAACAAGCCGGTCGACTTCACATCGACCACGAAGGTCGCGTTCTTGTGAATGCTC
This sequence comes from uncultured Hyphomicrobiales bacterium, assembly GCA_903891395.1. Classification (GTDB taxonomy): domain Bacteria; phylum Pseudomonadota; class Alphaproteobacteria; order Rhizobiales; family Xanthobacteraceae; genus Pseudolabrys. The sequence continues at coordinate 205 of CAITEM010000029.1, forward strand.
GACATGTCGCGCGCCAGCATGACGCCGACCTTGTCGGCGAAGATTTCCTCGCCTTCATTGTCGACCACGCCGCAGCGGTCGCCGTCGCCGTCGAAGCCAAGGCCGACGTCGGCCTTGTTCATCAGCACCGCGTCACGCATGGCGTGCAGCATCTTCATGTCTTCGGTGTTGGGATTGTAGTTCGGGAAGCTGTGGTCGAGGTCGCAGTCAAGCGGCACGACTTCACAGCCGATGGCCTCGAGCACGCGCGGCGCAAAGGCACCGGCGGTGCCATTGCCGCAGGCCGCCACCACTTTCAGCTTGCGCTTGAGCTTCGGCCGCTTGGCGGTCAAGTCGGCGATGTAGCGGTCCGGGAAGTTTTCGACGAAGACGTACGAACCGCCGCCCTTCAGATCGAACGACGAACTCAGCACGATTTCCTTGAGCCGCTTCATTTCCACCGGCCCGAAGGTCAGCGGGCGGTTGGCGCCCATTTTCACGCCGGTCCAGCCATTGTCGTTGTGCGAGGCCGTGACCATGGCGACGCAAGGCACGTCGAGTTCGAACTGCGCGAAATAGGCCATCGGCGTGATGCAAAGCCCGATATCGTGCACCTTGCAGCCGGCGGCCAGCAGGCCCGACACCAGCGCCATCTTCACCGAAGCCGAATAGCTGCGGAAATCGTGACCGGTGACGATCTCCTGCTTGACGCCCATTTCCTTGATCAGCGTGCCGAGGCCCATGCCGAGGGCCTGGATGCCCATCAGGTTGATCTCTTTTTCCAGGAGCCAGCGCGCGTCGTATTCGCGGAAGCCCGTCGCCTTCACCAGCGGCGAGGATTCGTATTCGTAGGTATTGGGAGTCAGCGCGGCTTTCGGCTTCGGAAACATAAGGTCCTCAGGAAATGAAGGGGCTGGTGCGAATCTGCATAGCCTAACGCCCGGAAGGCGCAAAGCGGTCCATCAAAAGGTCACGAGAATGTGGCGGCTTATTGCTCCAGCACCATCCGGCCATCGGCCACTTCGTAGCGCTTGAGCCGCGACAGGAACGACATGCCGAGCAGGTTCTTCCACAGCGCCTCGTCGGGCAGCACCAGCGCCTGAACATTCTCGACGGTAATGCCGCCGACCTCGACGCGGTCGAGCGTGGCCCGGGCGGCGTTGATCTTGCCGTTGGCGGTGGAAACGGTCGCGGTGTAGTCGCCGCGCATTGGATGGATGCCGATCCGGGCGGCGTCGGATTCGCGCAGGATCACCAACGAGGCGCCCGTGTCGACGATGAAATCGATGCTGCGGCCTTCGATCCGTGCCTCGACCGGGTAATGCCCGTCCTGGCCGGTCATCAGCGTCAGGCTGCGGCTTGAGGAGACTGGCCGGGCATCGGCGTTCGAATGGACGGCGGCGGCCCGCGCCGGCTGCTGCAGCGCGGCCTGGTCCAGATAGCGCGCGGCAACGCCGCCAACCATCAGCACGGCAATGGCGAAAATGAGAATCTGGCGCATGCAATAACCCCGAAATCGCGGCAACTCTCGCATGCACGGCACCAACGCCCTGTTAATGCGGACGCATCAGACAAGCGGCGATTTTCGGATGGTGAGCGGCCGGTTAAACGCGCTGCCGCAATTGAAACTAAGTGCCGCGCGGCTTTGCCCGTCGCGTTGGGGCGGCGTTCGCCGGGTCGTCCGGCCAGGGATGGCGCGGATAGCGGCCGCGCAGGTCGGTCCGCACGTCGGCATAGCTGCCGCGCCAGAAGCCGGGCAGATCGCGGGTGATCTGCACGGGCTTGTGTCCCGGCGACAGCAACTCGATCACGAGCGGCACCCGACCCCCCGCGATCGCAGGGTGCTGGCCGAGACCGAACAACTCCTGCACGCGGATCGAGATGGTCGGCCCCTGCCCGGCTTCGTAGTCGATCGGCACCGACGTGCCGGTCGGCGCGGTGAAATGGGTCGGCGATTCCGCGTCGAGCCGGCGGCGCTGATTCCACGGCACCAAAGCGGTCATCGCCTCGGAGAGTTCGTCGGCACCGATATCGCTGCGCCCGGTCTTGGCCGTCAGCAGCGGCTCGAGCCAATCGGCGGCGGTGCGCGCGAGTCCTTCATTCGAGAGATCGGGCCACTCCTCGCCTTCAGCCTTGCGCAGGAACTCGACACGGGTGCGGAGTTGCAGCGCCGCCTTGCTCCACGGCAATGTGTCGAGCCCGAGCGAGACGATGCCCTGCGCCAGCACCTTGGCGGTGTCGGCATCCGGCGTGACCCGCTTGATCTGCTCGGCCAGCACCAGCGCGCCGAGCCGGCGGCTGCGCCGGGCCCGCAGCGAGGCCGAGGTGGCGTCGAACGTTACTGTATCTCGATCCTCGATTTTATCGGCAAAGCGGGCTTCGATTTCAGCCAGCGTGACCGGCGCCGCCAGCACGATGCGGCTCGACGCCGCCGCGCCTGTGAGCTCAGCCACCGTCAGGAACAGCTCGCGCGCCAGCGACGAGGCTGGATCGACATTGCCGCCGCGCCCGCTCGCCAGCAGAAACGCACCGCCGCTGCCGCCGCGGTTCTTGGCGATGCGGTCGGGATAGGCGAGCGCCAGCAACGAGCCCGGGGACGGGTCGCCCTCCTGAGCGCGCCGATCCAAAGTATTGACCCACCGCTTCACCATCGCGCGGGCGTCCTCGGCACGGCGCGACCGGTCGCGGCGAAACTGGTCCAGCCTGTGGCGCAAATCGACATCGTCGCCGCCGAGGCCCCGTTCTGTGAGCACCGCGGCAATCGCCGCGGCCTCGCCGCCCGCGCCTTCCGCGTTGGCGTCGATCACCATCCGCGCCAACCGCGGCGGCAGTGGCAGCGCGCGCAGCTTGCGGCCCTCTTCGGTGATGCGGCCTTGCGCGTCGATCGCGCGCAATTCGGTCAGCAGCGCCTTCGCCTCGTTGAGCGCCGGACTTGGCGGCGGGTCGATGAAGGCGAGCTTGGCCGGATCGGCCGCGCCCCATTGCGCCAGGTCAAGCAAGAAGGACGACAGATCGGCGGACAAAATTTCCGGCCGCGTGTAAGCATCGAACGATCCGGTCTGCGCCTCGTCCCAGAGCCGGTAGCAGACGCCCGGCTCGGTGCGGCCGGCGCGGCCGCGGCGCTGGTCGGCAGCGGCGCGCGACACCCGCACTGTTTCGAGCCTCGTAAGACCGACGTCGGGCTCGTAACGCGGCACGCGCGATAGGCCACTGTCGATCACGACGCGTACGCCCTCGATGGTCAGCGATGTTTCGGCGATCGACGTCGCCAGCACGACTTTGCGCCGGCCTTTGGGCGCCGGCGAAATCGCGCGGTCCTGTTCGCGGCCATCCAGCGCGCCGAACAATGTCACGATATCGACAGTGGCGTCAGCGATACGCTCCTTGAGCAGCGTCTCGGTGCGGCGGATTTCGGCGGCGCCCGGCAGGAACACCAGCACCGAGCCGCTATCGGCGCGCAGCGCACGCTGTACGGCATCGGCCACGGGCCGCTCGATGCGCTCGCGCGGATCGCGGCTGAGATAGCGCGTTTCGACCGGGAAGGCGCGGCCCTCGCTCTCGACCACCGGCGATTTGCCGAGCAAGGCCGCAACGCGGGCGCCGTCGAGGGTCGCCGACATCACCAGGATTTTGAGATCCTCGCGCAATGCCAACTGCACGTCGCGCGCCAGTGCCAGACCGAGATCGGCGTCGAGCGAGCGCTCGTGAAATTCATCGAACAGCACCGCGCCGATGCCCTCGAGCGACGGATCATCCAGGATCAGCCGCGTGAAAATGCCTTCGGTAATCACCTCGATGCGCGTGCGCTTCGACACCTTGGAGCCAAACCGCACACGCAGGCCCACGGTGTCGCCTACTTGCTCGCCGATGGTCGAGGCCATGCGCGCCGCGGCGGCGCGCGCCGCCAGGCGGCGGGGCTCCAGCACCAGAATCTTCTTACCCGCCGCCCACGGCTCGTCCATCAGCACCAGCGGCACGCGCGTGGTTTTGCCGGCGCCGGGCGGCGCCACCAGCACGGCGGCATTGCTGCCGCGCAGCGCCTCAGTCAGGCGCCCGAGCGCATCGTCGATGGGAAGCCGGTCAGGAAATTGGCGCATGCGAGGGCACTCTTAACCCCGCCGCAGCGCGGACGACAGCTACTTTCTGTGGGACGCCCGGCGCGTGAGATTTTCCGGGGCATCGACACGGGCCCGCCCGACGCTCTCATAGCTGAAGCCGTGGCGGACGATTTCCTCGGGCCGGTAGATATTGCGCAGATCGACCAGCACGGCCTTGGCCATGATGGACTTCAACCGCTTGAAATCGAGCGCGCGGAACTGCTCCCACTCGGTGACGATCACCAAAGCCGAGGCGCCTTCGGCGCAGGAATAGGCGTCCTCGCAGAACGTCACGCCGGTCATCATCGGCTTGGCTTGCTCCATGCCGACCGGATCGAAGGCACGCACCTTGGCGCCCATGTCCTGCAGCGCGGTGATCAGCGGCAGCGAGGGGGAATCGCGCATATCGTCGGTGTTCGGCTTGAACGTCAGACCGAGCAGCGAAATCGTCTGGCCGCGAATGTCGCCGCCGAGCGCGGCCGACACCTTGCGGGCCATGGCGCGCTTGCGCGAGTCGTTGACCGCGGCGACCGCCTCGACGATGCGCAGCGGCGCGCCGTTGTCTTCGCCGGTCTTGATCAGCGCGAGCGTGTCCTTGGGAAAACACGAACCGCCGTAACCAGGCCCGGCGTGCAGAAATTTCGAGCCGATGCGGTTGTCGAGGCCGATGCCGCGCGCGATCTCCTGCACGTCGGCGCCGACCTTTTCCGCGAGATCGGCAATCTCGTTGATGAACGTGATCTTGGTCGCGAGAAAAGCGTTGGCCGCGTATTTGATCAGCTCAGCGGTGCGCCGGCCGGTGAACAAAATCGGCGAGCGGTTGAGATACAGCGGCCGGTAGATTTCCGTCATCACCTCGCGGGCGCGTTCGTCGTCGGTGCCGACGACGATGCGGTCGGGATGCTTGAAGTCCTGGATCGCCGCGCCCTCGCGCAGGAATTCCGGATTGGACACCACGGCGCACTGCGCTTCGGTGCGGGTCTCGCGGATGATGCGCTCGACCTCGTCGCCGGTACCGACCGGCACGGTCGACTTGGTGACCACCACGGTGAAACCGTCCAGCGCGGCGCCGATCTCGCGGGTGGCGTCATAAACGTAAGTCAGGTCGGCATGGCCGTCGCCGCGACGCGACGGCGTGCCGACGGCGATAAACACCGCGTCGGCGCCTTTGACGCCGGCCGGCAGGTCGGTGGTGAACTTCAGGCGGCCGGCGCGGACGTTATTGGCCACCAGTTCGGCCAGCCCCGGCTCGTAGATCGGCATCTCGCCGCGCTCGAGCGCCTCGATCTTGCCCTTGTTCTTGTCGACGCAGGTCACGTCGTGGCCGAAATCGGCGAAACAGGCCCCGGAAACCAGCCCGACATAACCCGTACCGATCATGGTCACGCGCATCGTTCGTTTCCGTCTTGGGCGCGCCGGGCGCGCGATTCAGGGCCGCAAATCAGAGCGACTGCTTAGCAGAGCAGGTTCCGAGTCGCGAGACGCCCCATAAGTCACAAAACCCGTAAACAGCAGGATAATCCCGCGTCCACAGGCGCGTTAACACGCATTGATTCAATTGCCGTGACGGCCCACATTCCCGCCATGCCCGCATCCGCAAAAGCCAAAACCAAGCCCGTCAGCCCCGCGCTCGCCAACCCGGCCGCGCGCCCCTTAAAAAAGGGAGACCACCTCTTTCTGGTGGACGGCTCCGGCTATATTTTCCGCGCCTACCACGCGCTGCCGCCGCTGACCCGCAAATCCGACGGGTTGCAAGTCAACGCCGTGCTCGGTTTCTGCAACATGCTGTGGAAACTGCTGGCCGACATGCCGAAGGACGACAAGCCGACGCATCTGGCTGTCATCTTCGACAAATCGGAGAAGACCTTCCGCACCGAAATGTATCCGCAATACAAGGCGCACCGGCCCGACCTGCCGGAAGACCTGCGGCCGCAGTTTCCGCTGATCCGCGACGCCGTGCGCGCCTTCGAAATTCCCTGCCTGGAGCAGGCTGGATTCGAGGCCGACGACCTGATCGCTACCTATGCGCGGCTCGCCTGCGAAGCCGGCGCCACCACCTCGATTGTATCGTCCGACAAGGACCTGATGCAGCTCGTTTCCGACCGCGTCACCATGTACGACACCATGAAGGACAAGCGCATCGGCCCGGCCGAGGTGGTGGAAAAATTCGGTGTCGGTCCCGACAAGGTCATCGAAGTACAGGCGCTGATCGGCGATTCATCCGACAACGTGCCGGGCGTGCCCGGCATCGGCGTCAAGACCGCGGCGCAGTTGATCGGTGAATACGGCGATCTCGAAACGCTGCTCAAGCGCGCCGGTGAGATCAAACAAGACAAGCGGCGTCAGACGCTAATCGACAATGCCGAACTGGCGCGCATCTCGAAGAAACTGGTGACGCTCGACCAGAACGTGCCCCTGGATGTCGAAGTCGACCAGCTCGCGGTGCACGAACCGGACTACAAGAACCTGATCGCCTTTTTGAAGGCGATGGAATTCTCCACCATCACCCGCCGCGTCGCCGAGAAGAGCGGCATCGACGCCTCTGCTGTCGAGGCCAACGGCAAACTGACGTCGACGCTTGCCGCGCCCACTCCTGCCGCCAAAGCGCCTGCCGCGGGCGGCGACTTGTTCGGCGCCACTCCGGCGCTTGCCCCAGTCGCCCGCGAAGGCGCCGCCTCCGACGCTACCCTCACCTCGATCTCGCTGGCCGCCGCGCGCGCAGACAAAGCGCGCAATGCCAAAATCGACCGCTCCAAATATGAAACCGTCCGCTCGCTCGACCGGCTCAAGGCCTGGGTCAAGCGCGCCTATGATCTTGGCGTGGTCGCGGTCGATACCGAGACCACCAGTCTCGATCCGATGCAGGCGCATCTCTGCGGCTTCTCGTTCGCGGTCGCGCCAAACGAAGCCTGCTACGTGCCGCTCGGCCACCGTGAAGGCGGCTCGCAGAACGGCAGCGACCTGTTCGCGCCGGAATCCAAACTCTGTGCCGACCAGATTCTAGAAGAGGCTGCGCTGAAGGCGATCAAGCCGCTGCTGGAGGACAAAAGCGTCCTCAAGGTCGCGCAGAATATGAAATACGATTGGCTGGTGTTCGCGCAGCGCGGCATCCAGATCGACGGCTACGACGACACCATGCTGATCTCCTACGTGCTCGACGCCGGCAAAGGAGGCCACGGCATGGACGATCTCGCCAAGCGCTGGCTCAACCACGACACCATTCATTTTCAGCACGTTGCCGGTTCCGGCAAGGCGCAGGTCACGTTCGATTGCGTCTCGATCGAAAAGGCGTCCGAATACGCCGCCGAGGATGCCGACGTGACGCTGCGGCTGTGGTCGGCGCTTAAAGGCCGCATGGCCGCCGAACAGGTGACCTCCGTCTATGAAATGCTGGAACGCCAGATGCCGTCCGTGCTGGCGCGCATGGAGCGGCGCGGCATTTCCATCGACAGACAAGTCCTGTCGCGCCTGTCCGGCGAATTCGCGCAGAAGCAGGCCGGGCTGGAAGAAGAGATCAAGGTGCTGGCCGGCGAACCGCTCAATCCGGGCTCGCCGAAACAGCTCGGCGACATTCTGTTCGGCAAGATGGCCCTGCCCGGCGGCACCAAGACCAAGACCGGCCAGTGGTCGACCGGCGCGCGCGAGTTGGAAGAACTGGCGGAAGCTGGCCATCAACTGCCGCGCAAAATTCTCGACTGGCGTCAGGTGTCGAAGCTGCGTTCGACGTACACCGAGGCACTGCCGAACTACGTCAATCCAACGACGCACCGCGTGCACACCTCGTACGCGCTGGCCGCGACCTCGACCGGCCGATTGTCGTCATCCGAGCCAAATTTGCAGAACATTCCGATCCGCACCGAGGAAGGCCGCAAAATTCGCAGGGCTTTCGTCGCCGCGCCCGGCATGAAGCTGGTGTCGGCGGACTATTCGCAGATTGAGTTGCGACTCCTGTCCGAGGTCGCCAACGTGCCGACGCTGCGCCAGGCGTTCAAGGACGGCGTCGACATTCACGCCATGACGGCGTCGGAAATGTTCGGCGTGCCGGTCAAGGACATGCCGGCCGACATCCGCCGCCGCGCCAAGGCGATCAACTTCGGCATCATCTACGGCATCTCGGCCTTCGGCCTTGCCAACCAGCTTTCCATCGAACGCGAGGAAGCCGGCGCCTACATCAAGAAATATTTCGAGCGCTTCCCGGGCATCCGCGACTACATGGACGAGACGCGCGATTTCGCCCGCGCCAACGGCTATGTGCTCACTTTGTTCGGCCGCAAGTGTCATTACCCCGACATCAAGGCGTCCAACGCCTCGATCCGCGCCTTCAACGAGCGCGCTGCCATCAACGCGCGCCTACAGGGCTCGGCCGCCGATATCATCCGCCGCGCCATGATCCGCATGGAAGCCGAATTGGCACAGGCGAAGCTGAGCGCGCAGATGCTGTTGCAGGTTCACGACGAACTGATTTTCGAAGTGCCCGAAAAGGAAGTCACCAAGACCCTGCCGGTCGTCAAACAGGTGATGGAATCCGCGCCGTTCCCGGCGGTATCGCTATCGGTGCCGCTGCAGGTCGATGCGCGGGCGGCGGATAACTGGGACGAAGCGCACTAAACGATTTAAGGAGTTGTCGTGCTCCAAGTTTTAATTCTGCTCAAAGAACACGCTGCAACAATTTCGGCGGTAACCGCCTTAGTGGCAGTAATCATAGGTCCGGTTGTTTCGTATAAAATCGCCAAAAAGAAAATCTACGGAAACGTAATTGCTGCAAATCGGATAAAATGGGTTGAAGCCCTTCGCGAGGATATCGCCGAATTTGTAGCTTTGTTTGCGGAACACATTCATGGAATTGCTGACTGTCATCTTGCGAAAGGCAGAGAAGAGGAAAGTCGAAAATGGGACGCATTGAGTGAGGTAGTTCGAAATGTCAGCACGAAGCGATTTTTGATCAGAATTAAACTCAATCCTGAAGAGATCGATCACGTAGCCTTGTTAGACTTGTTGTCTGAGTCGATCAGTTCGTCTGAAAAATATATGGACGATCAGAATCAGTCAGTTGATCTTCGGGAATTTTTCGGCAAAGTGGCTTCCGCCTCTCGTCAAATAATGAAACGGGAGTGGAATCGAGCAAAAAGAATTGAGTAAGTAGTCGCATGTCACACTCAAAAAGCAATGAAGCTCGTGCGCGCCTCGCCGACATCATCTTCAAGCGTTCATTCGGGCGCGGCGAGATCACGCTGGCGTCGGGCCGCAAGAGCGATTTCTACATCAACCTGAAGCCGACCATGCTCGACGCCGAAGGCGCGGCCTTGCTGGCCGAACTCACGCTCGACGCGCTGGCGAACGACAGGATCGACTATGTCGGCGGACTGGAGATGGGCGCGGTGCCGATTGCCGGTGCGATTGCGCAGCTCAGCTTCATGAAGGGCAAGCCGATCTCGGCCATCTTCGTGCGCAAGAAGCCGAAGGAACACGGCGCGAAGCTGTCGGTCGAAGGTTTGGCCAAAGGCGAGACACTTGCGGGCAAGCGCGTCGTCATTGTCGAAGACGTGACGACGACGGGCGGTTCGGCGATGAAGGC
>CAITEM010000030.1 GCA_903891395.1 uncultured Hyphomicrobiales bacterium
ATCGTTGGAGCGGTGTTCGACAAACATGTCGAATTCCTCGAACGAGCCCTTGTCGAGGAACAGGTCGATGCGTTCGCGGGCGGTCAGCTTGCCGCGCTTGTGCTGGGCCGCGATGCGCTTTTCACCACCGCCGAGGCGGGCCTCGTCGCGCCGATCCGCCAGTCTGTCGAGAATGTCTTTCATGGCCCGTCCACGTTCCCTGCCCTGATGGGCGCTATTATTGCTGCATTGCGGTGCAAAAGCCATACCAGCGGGCTGCCCTTGGCACCGGGCTGAAAGCCTGATTAGAAGCCCGCATGACCGATCCCAAGACCGATGCGCCGGCCGCCCAAACCCTGCTGCAACAGGGCCTGTTTCATCACCGCCAGGGTCAGCTCGACCTGGCCATGCAGCGATATATCGAGGTGCTGCAGGGCGACCCGACCAACGCCGACGCGCTGTATTATGTCGCGGTGGTCGCCTGCGAAGACGGCCAGTATCAGCAGGGCGTCGATCTGGCCAAGCGCGCCATCGAGGTCGGCCAGCCGCAGGCCCGCGTGCACAACCTGATGGGCCAAGCCTATGACCGGCTCGGCCAGCCGCTCGACGCGATCAAGGCCTATGACGCCGCCATCACCATCGACCCGAATTTCGCCGCCGCCTATGGCAACCGCGCCAACATCCTCGCCGACACCGGCTTTCCCGAGGAAGCGCTGAAGAGCTTCGAGCGCGCGCTGGCGCTCAACGGCAATTCGGGCGCCGACTGGCTCAACCGCGGCGCGCTGCTGCATGAAATGGGACGGCTCGACGATGCGGTCGAGAGTTACGGCCGCGCCATCGCGCTCGCGCCCGGCATCCCCGAAGCACATGCCGGTCTTGGCGTGACACTGATGGCCCTCGCCAAACTCGATGACGCGCTCGCGGCGCTCGACCACGCCATCAAGCTCGATCCAGCGATGGTGGCCGCGCACAAGGCGCGCGCGATGACGCTCATCGCCATGGCCCGCAACGACGAAGCCAAAGTGAGTTACGATCGCGCGGCGGAGCTTGAGAAAGCGGCGAACGCGCAGCCCGGCCCGACGACAAATTAAAGCTGGCAGCTTACGGGCGAAGCGTGGCGCCTGTCGGGTGCGAGACGGCCCAGGCGTATTCTGCTACCTTCGCGGCGACCCTCCCCTGTACGGAGCCTCAGCCATGAAGAAACCGACCCCCCGCCTGGCGACGCCGACCGATCTTAAATCCAACGCCGTCAAGGACATCGCCGGCGCCATGAACGCGATCCTGGCCGACACCTTCGCGCTCTACATGAAGACGAAGAACTTCCATTGGCACATCAGCGGGCCGCATTTTCGCGACTATCACCTGCTGCTCGATGAGCAAGGGGCGGAAATCTTCGCAACCACCGACGAGATCGCCGAACGCGTGCGCAAGATCGGCGGCAACACGCTACGCTCGATCGGCGACATCGCGCGCCAGCAGCGGCTGGCCGACAATGACGCGGCTTACGTCACGCCGGACGACATGCTCGCCGAGCTGCGCGAGGACAATCAGCGCGTCGTCGCCTCCATGCGCGAGGCGCACGAACTTTGCGACGAGCACCATGACATCGCTACCGCGAGCCTGCTCGAGAACTACATCGACGCGGCCGAGAAGCGCGTCTGGTTCCTGTACGAGATCGGCCGCAAGGGCGACCCGACGGGGCATTAAGTCGACGATGGACTGCCTGTTTCCCGCTCGCTCCGGCGAAAACGGGGACCCAGGGCCACAACGATCTTTGTAGCCGCCCTGGATTCCCGCTTTCGCGGGAATGAGCGGAACTGAGCCGCCAGCTTCAGCTCCTCAGGCCGGCGCCGCCGCCCGCTTATTGAACCGCCACAGGCCCAAGGCGATGACCAGCATCAACAAGCCGCCCAGCAGGACGGACAAAGGCGACGCGCCGAGTCTTTCGAACCACTGCGTATAGAAATGGATCGCGCCGAAGACGGCGGCGACGTTGACCACCCAACGCCGGTTGACCTTCACGCCCCAGACACCGACAGCAATCAAAGCAGCGGCCCAAGCGATACTGAACAACCAGTCCGGGATCACCTCGGACGCACTCTCCCCGCGCGTAAGCCCGCGCAGCAATAGCAGATGGTCGCCCCACAGCGAGCCGATCCAGAAGCCGAAATTGACCATCAGCACCGAGGTCCGCGCGGCCATCAGAGCGAGCCGCTCGTAGTCGGCGCGCAAACGATGCGACAGCCAATAGGTCGCCAGCGCGAGCCCGGAAAACAAGACAATCGTGAGCAGCGGCTCGTAGATCGCCAGCCCGTACGTGGCGTGCCAGTAGCCGGCCTTGGCGCCGAGGCAAGCGCCGAATGACAGTACGCTGGCAGCAATCAGGAGGCCGGACTGCGCGATCACCCCGGCGATGGCGAGCAGCGCAGTGACAATGAGCAAGGCCGCCAGAGCGCCAAGCGCATAGGTCAGGATCGCGCCGCAAAAGATCAGCGCACCGAGCACGGTGCATATATTCGCGAGCAGCGACCACTGCTGCGTCCGTGAGAACGTAAGCCCCAGCCCAAGCGCAAAGGTGGCGCCGCCAATGATAAAGGCGGAGATGATATCCGGCACCAGCGCGCCGAGCCCGCCGGCCACCGCCACGACACCGAAGCCGACGAGAATATTGATGCCGAGCGAGCCGGTGTCCTGGGAAGCCAGCGTCTTCAGCCGCTCGGCCTCGGCTGGCGTCAGCTTACCTTCTTCCACCAGCTTGGAAATATCGAGCGTGATCTTCATGGCACCCCCCTGTGTGGGGACAAGCCTATCAGATTTTGGCCAGCGCCAGAACGCTCACTGCTGCATCATAGTCCGCGCGGCGGAATGCGCGGCGTTCGAGCGCCTGGTCGTCGCGGCCCCAGGATGACATCTGGAAATCTTCGTCGACATGCGCGGCAGCCCAAGCACTCTCGCCATCGATCGCGCCCTGCGCCAGCGCGAGCGCCAGCAAAGCCGAACCAGTCAACGTCGTGATCGACGCTACGGCGGCGAGGCGCCAAATGTCGTGAGGGATCGCCGCGCGCGCGGCGATGATCGTCTCATCCGGCTGCGCCGCAAAGACGATGCCTTCGATCAGCAGGAAGCGTGCGCCAAGTCTGTCACGCGCCCAGCCGATCACCGGATCCCAATGCCGCGCCTGAAGCTCCACCAGACCCGGCGGCGCGTCGGCGCGGTAGCACAACAGGTCCGAGCCGAGATATTTTGCCACTTCATCGGTCACCGCGCCGGCGTGGTCGGCAACCGCGTCGATGGCCGCGTTGGCGAGCCGCGTCAGCGGCATCGCCGCAGGATCAATCACCGTTTCCTGCGCTTGCCATTCGCTGGCGATGGCGTCGGCAAGCGTCTTTGTGGGCGCGGCCAATGCGCGGCGCTGCGGTGTCTTCACCGGCTTGCCGTCGAGCAGAATGGCGAAGCCGCCCTCGCCTGTGCTCTCGCCGACCGAGGCGCTCTTGTAAAACCGTTTGCGTAACGAAGCGCGCGCGCCCTGCCGCGCCGAGACCATCGGATCGAGCGGCTGATTTTCAAAAAGATCGACGAGAATATCACGCATGGTCGGACAACTCACTTTCGGCTACGGCAGGCCAGTGCGCATCGAGCGCGGCATCAAGCGCCGCGAAATCGCCGATCACGGTGGCCGCGCCCGCCGCGCGCAGATTTTCGGCTGGATGATAACCCCATGATACGCCGATACCGGCGGCGCCGGCCGCCCGCGCCATCTCCATGTCAAATACGGTGTCGCCGATGACAACAGTGTCTGCGGTCGCGATCCCCGTCTCGCGCATGGCGGTCAGGACCATATCCGGATGCGGCTTCGACGGCGACGTGTCCGACGTCTGAATGGTGACGAAGACGCCGCCAAAATCATATTTGCTCAAGATCGCAGCGACGCCGCGGCGGGATTTGCCGGTGGCGATGCCGAGCACGACATCTTTGCGCTTTGAAAGCTTGTCAATGGCCTGCAGCGCGCCGGGATACAACGGCGCCTCGTGCGTACCCGCTTCGCGTAGCGAGAAGTAAGCCTCCTTGTAGCGCGCGGTGAGGCCCTCGACCGGATGATCAGCATCCCCGGCCAAACGCCGGAAGGCGTCCGGCAGGGACAGGCCGACGATCGACAGCAATGTCGCGCGCGGCGGGCATACAAGACCGTGGTCACGATAGGCCTCGCCCATCGCCGCACAGATCATCTGCTGGCTGTCGACCAGCGTGCCGTCCACGTCGAAAAGAATAAGGCGCATTACGCATCCATTATTGTGCGCCGCAATAGGGCGGAACAGCGGCAACGGCCGCCTGTAAAACGGCGCTGTATATGCGCCATTCCGCATATTGAAACCCGCCGCGCAAGCCCTCTTTCAGGCAGCGAAAAGACGAATGGTCACTTGCAGTTGATGGCGCGCTGCGGCGACGGAAGATAGGTAGCTTTGAGGCGTTCTAAGCCATAATATCGGCCCCGGAATCGAGCAGGATACAAGGCCGGACCAAAGGGAAGAGCAGCCGCTTACTCGCATTGAAGTGGCTGTGACGCGACCCGCGTCAGTCATTGGCGTGAAGCGGGCGCGTTTCGAGGAAGCAATGAAGAACACGGACATCTCCAATCCCGAATACTTTCACAAAGTCGTCGATTGTCAGTACGCCTGCCCGGCGCATACACCCGTTCCCGAATATATCCGGCTGATCGCGGCGGGGCGTTACTCCGACGCCTACATGATCAATTGGAAGTCGAATGTGTTTCCGGGAATTCTCGGCCGCACCTGTGATCGCCCTTGCGAGCCGGCGTGCCGGCGCGTGCGCGTCGAGGACGAGCCGGTCGCGATCTGCCGCCTGAAGCGGGTCGCCGCGGACTACAAAGACGATATTACCGCGCGGCTGCCCAAGCCCGCGCAGCACAGGAACGGAAAGCGCGTTGCGCTGGTTGGCGCCGGCCCCTCCTCGCTCACGGTGGCGCGCGATCTTGCCCCGCTCGGGTATCAGGTCACGGTGTTCGACGGCGACAAGCGCGCCGGCGGCATGATCCGCACACAGATTCCAAAATTCCGTCTGCCGGACAGCGTCATCGACGAAGAGACCGGCTACATTCTCAATCTCGGCGTCGACTTCCGCGTCGGTACGCGCATCGACAGCATGAAGGCGCTGCTCGCGGAAGGCTGGGACGCCGTGTTCGTGGGCTCCGGCGCGCCGCGCGGTCGCGATCTCGACATTCCGGGCCGCACAGAAGCTGCTAAAAACATTCACATCGGTATCGACTGGCTGTCGTCGGTGTCGTTCGGCCACATCACCTCGATCGGCAAGCGCGTCATCGTGCTCGGCGGCGGCAATACCGCGATGGATTGCTGCCGTTCGGCGCGCCGTCTCGGCGGCGAAGAGGTCAACGTCATCGTCCGCTCCGGCTTCGACGAGATGAAGGCCAGCCCTTGGGAAAAAGAAGACGCCCAGCACGAAGGCA
>CAITEM010000031.1 GCA_903891395.1 uncultured Hyphomicrobiales bacterium
ATCTCACCTTCGCTACGCTGATGGTGCGCTCTGGTGACGAGCCCGACGCGATGTACGGGCTGGCCGCGCGCAGCGTGCGGATTTCCGATAACGGGCTGACTTACCGTTTTGTACTTCGCACGGAAGCAAAATTCCACGACGGCATGCCGATCACCGCGCAGGACGTGGTCTGGTCGCTAAGCGCGCTCCAGGAACAGGGTCATCCCCTCATTACGCAGCAGTTGCGCGATTTCAAAGGCGCTGAAGCCGTCGATGAGCGCACCGTGGTGTTGCGCTTTGCCGAGAAGCGCGGCCGCGACGTGCCGTTGTTTGTCGCCTCGCTGCCGATCTTTTCCAAAGTCTATTACGGCAAGCAGCCGTTCGATCAGACGACGCTGGATACGCCGCTCGGCAGCGGTCCCTACAAAGTCGGGCGCTTCGAGGTCGGTCACTTCATCGAGTTCGATCGGGTCAAGGATTGGTGGGGCGCCGATCTGCCGGTGTCGCGGGGGCAGAACAATTTCGATACCATGCGTTACGAATACTATCGCGATCGCGAAGTCGGTTTCGTCGGCTTTACGGCGAAGAACTATCTGTTTCGCGAGGAGTTCACGTCGCGGACGTGGGCGACACGCTACGATTTTCCGGCGTTCCAGGACGGCCGCGTCAAGCGCGACGTCATTCCCGATGACACGCCGTCCGGCGCACAAGGCTGGTTCATCAATACGCGGCGCGAAAAATTCAAGGACCGCCGTGTCCGCGAGGCGCTGATTGACGCTTTCGATTTCGAATGGACCAACAAGAACATCATGTACGGGTCGTATGACCGGACGCATTCGGTGTTCCAGAATTCGCCGATGATGGCCAAAGGCAAGCCGGACGACGCCGAACTGGCATTGCTGGAACCGTTCCGTGGCAAGCTGCCGGACGAGGTTTTCGGCGAGGCGTACGTGCCGCCGGTGACCGACGGTACCGGACAGGATCGGCGCTCCTTGCGCCTGGCGCAGCAATTGCTCGCCGATGCCGGCTTTACGTTGCCGAATGGCAAGCGGCTTATGCCGAACGGCCAGCCGATGAGCATCGAGTTTCTGCTCGATGAACCGACCTTTACGCCACACCACCAGACCTACATCCGAAATCTCACCACGCTCGGTATCGACGCCACCATCCGCATTGTCGATCCGGTGCAATACCGCGCCCGCGTCGATGGTTTCGATTTCGACCTCACGGTCGACCGCATGAGCTTTTCGTCGACGCCGGGCGATTCACTGCGAAATTATTTCACTGCGCAGGCCGCCGCCGCCAAAGGCTCTCACAATCTGGCCGGTATCGCCGACCCTGTCGTCGATACGCTGGTTGACACCATCATCGCCGCGAAAACTCGCCCCGAACTCGTTACCGCCTGCAAGGCGCTCGACCGGGTGGTCCGTGCCGGCCGCTATTGGGTGCCGCAGTGGTACAAAGCGTCGCACTGGATTGCCTATTGGGACGTGTTTGCTGGTCCCGCCGCAAAACCGCGCTATTCCCGCGGCATTCCGGAAACCTGGTGGGCGGACGCCGACAAGGCGAGCAAGCTGGAACAAAAGGGTTGATGACGCGTCATTGGTCTTTGCGATTCCCCTTCATCCCGACCCTCTCCCCGCACGCGGGGAGAGGGAGTCCTCCGCCGCTTTCGCGGCGTCCCGGAATGACGTAGTGAGAGCCTTATGACCGCCTACATCATCCGCCGCGTTCTGTTCATCTTACCGACCATGCTCGGCATCATGCTGGTGGCCTTTGTCGTCGTGCAGTTCGCGCCCGGCGGGCCGGTCGAGCAGGTGATCGCCAAGCTGTCTGGCTCCGACACCGGCGCGACCTCGCGCATTTCCGGCGGCGCCGGCGGGGATTTCGGCAGCCGCGGTGCGACGCAAGGCGGGGCCGGCGTCGATGCGTCGAACTCGAAATATCGCGGCGCCCAGGGCCTCGATCCGGAATTCATCAAGAAGCTGGAAGTGCAGTTCGGTTTCGACAAGCCGGCGCCCGAGCGTTTCGCGCTGATGCTATGGAACTACGCACGCTTCGATTTCGGCAAGAGCTATTTCCGCGACGTCAGCGTGCTGCAATTGATCAAGGAGAAGCTGCCGGTATCGATGTCGCTCGGCATCACCATGACGCTGCTGACCTACCTGATCTCGATCCCGCTCGGCATCAAGAAGGCGGTCGACGACGGTTCGCCGTTCGACACCTGGACGTCGAGCCTGATCATCGTCGGCTATGCCATTCCCGGCTTTCTCTTCGCGATCCTGCTGATCATTTTGTTCGCGGGCGGCTCTTTCTGGGACATATTCCCGTTGCGCGGGCTGTTCTCGGACAACTGGGCGCAACTGAATTGGTGGCAGAAGGCGGTCGACTTCTCCTGGCATATGGTGCTGCCGATTTTGTCCATGGGCTTGTCGGCTTTCGCCACCATGACGTTGCTGACGAAGAATTCGTTTCTGGAAGAAATCCGCAAGCAATATGTTTTGACCGCGCGCGCCAAAGGCTGCTCGAGCCGCCAGGTGCTGTACGGCCACGTCTTCCGTAACGCCATGCTGATCGTGATCGCGGGCTTTCCGTCGGCCTTCGTATCGTCGTTCTTTGCGGGATCGTTGTTGATCGAGACGATCTTCTCGCTCGACGGCCTCGGCTTGCTCGGCTTCGAAAGCGTGCTGAACCGCGATTATCCGGTGGTGTTCGCCACGCTCTATATCTTCTCGCTGATGGGCGTGGTGGTGAACCTGATCTCCGACCTGACCTATACGTGGATCGATCCGCGCATCGACTTCGAGTCGCGGGAGGTCTGAGGTGGACGCGCAGGCCAAAATGCCCGAACTGAGCGCGGTCGGTCCCGCCGGTCCCGTGGTGTTGCCGGAGCGGCGCTGGCTGAAGGTGTCGCCGCTCAACAAGCGGCGCTGGGAAAGCTTCAAGGCCAACCGCCGCGGCTATTGGTCGTTGTGGCTGTTTCTCGCGATGTTCTTCATTTCGCTGTTCGCTGAATTCATCGCCAACGACAAGCCGATCTTCATCCACGTCAACGGCCAGTCGTTTTTTCCAGCGGTGACGACCTATCCCGACACCGCGTTCGGGCCGAAGGGCGATCCCAATCTGTTCGGCACGGCCGCCGACTATCGCGACGACTATCTGATGGGCCTCATCGTCAAGGAAGGCGGCACGATTCTGTGGCCGCCGGTGCGGTTCTCCTACAACACGCAGGTCAGCAAACCGCCGTCGCCATTCCCGTCGAAGCCGACCTGGCTGCTCAACGAGAAGGATTGCGACTTCGCCGCCAAGAACAATTTCGCTAAATGCGGCGAGCTGGAATCGAACTGGCTCGGCACCGACGATGGCGGCCGCGACGTGGTGGCGCGGCTGATCTACGGCTTCCGCATCTCCGTGCTGTTCGGCCTGGCGCTGACCATCGTGTCGTCGGTGATCGGTATCGCCGCCGGCGCGGTGCAGGGTTATTTCGGCGGCTGGGTCGATCTCCTGTTCCAGCGCTTCATTGAAATATGGACGTCGATCCCTGAGCTCTATCTGTTGCTCATCATTTCTTCGGTGCTGGTCCCCGGCTTCTTCGTCCTGCTCGGCATCCTGTTGTTGTTCTCCTGGGTGCGGTTGGTCGGGCTGGTGCGCGCCGAATTCCTGCGCGGCCGCAATTTCGAATATATCCAGGCAGCGCGCGCGCTCGGCGTCGCCAACGGCACCATCATCTTCCGCCATCTGTTGCCGAACGCGATGGTCGCGACCATGACGTTCCTGCCGTTCATTCTGTCGTCGTCGGTGATGACGCTGACCGCGCTCGATTTCCTCGGCTTCGGCCTGCCGCCGGGCTCTCCCTCGCTGGGTGAACTTTTGAGCCAGGGCAAATCCAACGTCCAGGCGCCGTGGCTCGGCCTGACCGGCTTCTTCTCGATCGCGCTGATGCTGTCGTTGCTGATCTTCATCGGCGAGGCGGTGCGCGACGCCTTCGATCCAAGGAAGACGTTCAGGTAGGAAGCTGGTATATTGCAATGGGTTCCTAGGGGCACGCCATGAACAAGATCACCCGTGAACACTATCCGGCTTCGAAATTGCCGGAGGACTTACGCGAGGGGGTGGATCCTGACTCGACCGTGACTGTTACTGTGACAGTCGAGGGGTTGAAGCGGCCGGAACACGTCATGTCATTGGAAGAAATATTTGCGGCGCGGCGACCGCCGTATCGCTCGTCCGAAGAGATTGTCGCAAGCATCCGGCAGCTCAGAGACGAATGGGATGACTGAAGCGCCTGCACTGCCGCTCACGTATCTGGATACTAATTTCTTCATCTTCGCTTTTGAAGGAAATCCAGATATCTCTACGAGAATTAGGCCCTTGCTAGATGCATTTCGAATTCATCCTGGGGTGGCGGTGACGAGCGAATTGACGTTGGCCGAGGTTTTGGCGGAGTCAAATCGTCCACGCGGCCCAATACTAAAACGTACGTATCTCGATCTTATAGTTTGGAGCGGCGTTATCGATCTCGTGCCCGTAAGCCGAGACATCCTGTACGAGAGTGTTGATCTGCGTGCCGTCCATAAGTCTGCTCACGGCAGAAAATTGGATTTGCCAGACGCCATTCATCTTACAACTGCAATTCAGAGACGGTGCCGCTATTTCATAACAGCGGACGAAAAGATTGGTCCGCCCCAGGAAATGAAAATAATTTCTCCAATAACAGACAGTCTGGATGAAGTCCTGAAAAGCCTGTCATGACAGCCGCGCTCGAAAAACTTCTCAGCGTCAAGGATCTGTCGGTGTCCTTCGGCACCGGCGCGCGCGAGATTCGCGCGGTCGACCGCGTATCCTTCGACATCGCCAAGGGCGAGACTTTGGCGCTGGTCGGCGAGAGCGGCTCCGGCAAGTCGGTGACCGCGCTGTCGGTGATGAAGCTGCTGCCGTATCCGGCGGCGCATCATCCGTCCGGCTCGATCACCTTCCAGGGCCGCGAACTGCTGACGATGGCGGAGCGCGACATCCGCAAGGTGCGCGGCGACGACATCACCATCATCTTCCAGGAGCCGATGACCTCGCTCAACCCGCTGCACACCATCGAAAAGCAGATCGCCGAGATCTTGCTTTTGCATAAGGGCGTGACGGGGAAAGCGGCTCGGGCGCGGATCATCCAGTTGCTCGACCATGTCGGCATTCCCGATCCGGCCGGACGGCTGCAAAGCTATCCGCACCAATTGTCCGGTGGCCAGCGCCAGCGCGTCAGGATCGCCATGGCGCTCGCCAACGACCCGGACCTGCTGATCGCCGACGAACCGACCACGGCGCTCGACGTCACCGTGCAGGCGCAGATCCTGAAGCTGTTGCGCGACACGCAGCAGCGGCTCGGCATGTCGATGCTGTTCATCACCCACGACCTCGGCATTGTGCGCAAGCTCGCCGACCGGGTCTGCGTGATGCAAAAGGGGGTCATTG
>CAITEM010000032.1 GCA_903891395.1 uncultured Hyphomicrobiales bacterium
ACCTATAAACACTGCGCGCGGGACGCCGGGAAGCCGGCACACCGTGGTGACTACCTCTGTGCACTCATAAAACTCATCGTGCACAGAGCTGCGGGGCGTTTGGCGCCCCGGCGTTCCGCGCGCCCTCGTTTTTGAGAGGGCGCAAGAGGATGCGAGATCAAGCGACGGCCCGCCCGGGGCCGATAAAGAATACGGGCGATGAATCGCGCCTGCTTCTCTTCACCCCGCTCGCTAAAACGCTCGCGACCCTCCCCCTCCAGGGGAGGGTGAAGGACAACAGCCGCTTCATCGGCATAAGATGCCGTTCGCGGGGTATATCATCCGACACAGGCCGGCGCGCAAAGACCGGCCGATCGCAGGGGGAAATTCCAATGGCTACCGCAGTGAACGCCGGCGCGCGTCTCGACCGGCTCCCGATCTCATCGTTTCATTACCGGATTTTCTGGCTGGTCGGCGCCGGCATGTTTTTCGACGGCTACGATCTCTACGTCGCCGGCGGCGTCATCGCCTCCGTGGTGCAGACCAAGTTTGCCACGCCACTGCAAATTCCGCAGTTCGTCTCGCTGACCTTTGTCGGCATGACCATCGGCGCGCTGATCACCGGCTTTGTCGGCGACAAGATGGGCCGCCGCTTCACCTATCAGATCAACCTGCTGATCTTCGGCCTGGCGTCGCTCGCCGCCGCGTTCTCGCAGGACATGACGCAGCTCATTGTCTGCCGTTTCATCCAGGGCCTCGGCCTCGGCGCCGAAATTGTCGTCGGCTATTCGACCTTGACCGAATTCGTGCCGCCGAAATCGCGCGGCCGCTGGCTGTCATTCATGGCCCTTCTCGTCGTCGCCGGTTTTCCAGCCACCGCCATTCTCGGCTACCTGATCATCCCGGGCTTCGGCTGGCGGCCGATGTTCATCATCGCCGGCGTCGGCTCGCTGATCGTCTGGTATCTGCGCAAGAACCTGCCGGAGTCGCCGCGCTGGCTGGAATCGCAAGGCCGCACCGCGGAAGCCGAAGCGCTGATGCAGGCGATCGAAACCGAAGCGTCGCCGACGCTGCCGTTGTCACCGCCGGCGCCCGCCGTGCCGGTCGCGCAATTGACCGCCGCCGACATGTTCAGGCCGCCGATTTTGCAACGCCTGCTGGTCGGCTGCTGGGTGCTGATCACGATCAACACGCTGATCTTCGGTTTCGTGATCTTCCTGCCGAACTTCTTTTTGCGCCAGGGCCTGACCATCACCAATTCGCTCGGCTACACGGTGGTGCTGTCGATCGCCTCGCTGGTCGGCTGCGCGGTCGGCGCCTATACGTCCGACGCCATTGGCCGGCGCTGGAGCATCATCGGCGCCTCGGTGGTGACCATTGTCACCGGCTATGTCTATGCGCGCTTCAATGCGACGTCCGACCCGGCCTTGGTGCTCTCGGTCGGCTTTTTGCTGATTGTCGCGATCTACGTGCAAACCGCGATTCTCTTTGGTGTGTACACCCCCGAGTTGTTCCCGACCGAGATAAGGCTGCGCGCCAACGGCATCTGCAACACCTTCGGCCGCGGCGCCACGGTGGCCTCGCCGTTCATCGTCACGGCGCTGATGGCGAACTACCAGTTGCCCGGCGTAGTCTGGCTGATGATCGGCTTGGTCGTGGTGCAGATCGTCGCGGTCTATCTGTGGGGTCTGGAACCGCGTAACCGCGGGCTGGAAGAGGTGGCCGCATCGCAGGCGTGATTGCGGTTTCGTAACGTGATACAGCGGCCGTCCGGGCTTCCGGGCGGCCGTTCGCATTGTTAGATGGACGCCGAGGGGCGTGGCGGCCGGCCGATGGCGCAGTCAAGGACCGAAAATGTCGATGTTTGAATCGTTCAGAAAGCTGATCGGGGAATTCGGTGAGGGCGACAAGCATCCTCATCATTTCGACGAAGACGATTATCGCGTCGCCGCCGCGGCGCTGCTGGTCCATACCGCCGCGATCGACGGCAACATTTCGGACGCCGAGCGCGTCAAGCTGCACGACGTGATCAAGCAGCGCTTCAATCTCGACGACGCCGCCACCGACGAACTGGTCGCCGAGGCGACCGAGGTCGAAGAACAGGCGGTCGATCTGTATCATTTCACGGCGCGGCTCAACCGCTCGCTCGACGAGCAGGGCCGCGTCCGCCTGGTCGAAATGATGTGGCAGATCGTCTACGCCGACGGCAAGGTCACCGAATTCGAGGACAATCTCGTCTGGCGCGCGGCGGATCTGCTGGGCGTCTCGGGGCACGAACGCATCGCCTTGCGCAAACGGGTGGCGGGCCAGGAAGACGAGACGGCATGAGCGCGTTGCGGCCCATCACGGTCATCACGGGTGCGTCGGCCGGTATCGGCGTCGCGCTGACGCATATTTTCGCCCGCAACGGGCACGAATTAGTTCTCGTTGCGCGACGGGAAGATCGGCTGCATCGGCTTGCTGACGAAATCGCGGCGAGCGGCAAGCCAAGGCCATTGCCTGTCGCGCTCGATCTCGCGAAAGCCGGCGCCGCGCGCGAACTTCAGACAATTCTCGCGCTCCACAACATGGAGCCGCAATACGTCGTCAACAATGCCGGCTTCGGTCTGGTCGGCCTCGCCGCGACGCGAGACCGCGACGAACAACTGATGATGATCGATCTCAACGTCCGGGTGCTGACTGAATTGTCGCTCGCCTTCGTGCCGAGTGTCGCGCGGCATCGTGGCGGCATTCTCAATGTCGGCTCGATGGCGGGCTTTTTGCCGGGGCCAGGCATGGCCGTTTATTACGCCACCAAGGCCTATGTGCTGTCGTTCAGCGAGGCGCTGCACAGCGAATTGAAGCCGCGCGGCGTGCGCGTGACGGTGCTGTGTCCGGGGCCGGTGCCGACCGAATTCGCCGCGCGCGCCGGCGTCAGCGAGGGCCTCGCGCCGGGCGCACTAACGCAGACCGCCGAGACCGTCGCTGCGGCCGGCTACAACGGCCTGATGCGCGGCAAGCGCACTGTGGTGCCGGGGCTCGCCAACAAACTGGTCACTATTCTCATTCGCATCCTGCCGCGTCGCTTTTTGCTGAAGCTGGTCGATTCGCGGCAGAGCAAGCGAAGGTCCGCGCAAGAGGCATAGCGGCTGCGACCTCAGCCGAGTTGCAATGCGCCGCGAAGCGGGTAGTACTCGACGTCAGGAGCCTGCGCCGAACCATCATGTTGAAGCCGGTCCTTATCGTCCTCCACCAGGAACATTCGTCGCCCGGCCGCGTCGGTCAGACGCTGGCGCAACTCGGCTACCCGCTCGACATCCGCCGCCCGCGTTTCGACGATCCGCTGCCGGAGACGATGGACGATCACGCCGGCGCGGTGGTCTTCGGCGGCCCGCAAAGCGCCAACGACAACGAAGATTTTCTCAAGCGCGAGATCGACTGGATCGGTGTGCCGCTGCGCGACAAGAAGCCGTATCTCGGCATTTGTCTCGGCGCGCAGATGATGGCCATGCACCTGGGTGCGCGCGTCGACCCACATCCGGAAGGCCAGGCCGAGTGCGGCTACTATCCGATCCGTCCGACGCCGGCAGGGCGCACGATCTGCGCCGACTGGCCGGACCATGTGTATCAATGGCACCGCGAAGGTTTCGGTCTGCCGGCCGGCGGCGAACTGCTGGCCGAAGGCGACGCCTTCTCGATTCAGGCTTTCAAATACGGCACCGGCTATGCGTTGCAGTTCCACCCCGAGGTGACGCACGCCATGATGTACAAATGGCTGGTGCGCGGCGCGCATCGTCTCGAATCGCCGGGCGCCCGCCCGCGCGCCGATCACATTTCCGGCCGCGCCGTGCACGACTATGCCGCGCGCAACTGGCTGGCGGCCTTCATCGACCATTGGCTCGGCCGAAAACCGCAATCGGAGCCGGTTTGCGGCCTCGCCGGCCATGGACCCGCGTGACCATTGACAAATTTCCGTGCGCCCGCATCGTACCGGCGGGGCGAGGGGATGACGACCACGCGCGGAGGCGTGCCGATGCCTGATGCGACAAACAGAGCATCGTCGTCCCAGCCGATGTCTTCGGCTTTGACCGCAATGTTGCGCGCGTCCGACGGCATCCTCGACATGCTGCCGATCGCCACCTTCATCTGCGACGCGCGCGGCACCGTCCTGCAATACAACAGCCGCGCCGTCGAAATCTGGGGCCGCGCGCCGGCGCCCGGCCAGACCTACGCCGAGTTCAACGCGAATGTCCGCTACACGCACCTCGACGGCACGCCGGTCGAGAAGCCATTGCTGACTCAAGTGCTCGACAGCGGCGTTCGTATCCGCGACGCCGAACGCCTGATCGAACGCCCCGACGGCAAGCGGCTGGTCGTGTCGATCAACATCGACCCGTTGCGCGACGGCAAAGGCAAAGTGATCGGGGCGGTGAACTGCTTTCTCGACATCACCGATCGCAAACGGACGGACGATGCGCTGGAGAAATCGCGACTGCGCGCGCTCGAGCAGGAGCAATTGCTGGCGGCGACCTACGAGCACGCCGCCATCGGTATTTCGGAACTGGCGCCGGATGGCCGTTTCCTGCGCGTCAACGAGGCGATCTGCACGATCGTCGGCATGAGCCGCGAGGAGCACCTCGCGGCGCGGCTTTTCGACCACACGCTTGCCGACGACATCGACCCCGACCGCGAAGCATTCCGCAAACAGGTCAACGGCGAGCTCGAATTCTATTCGGTCGAGAAGCGGCTGGTGCGCCGCGACGGCCGCGTCGTCTGGCTGTCGGTGCGTTCGACGCCGGTGCGCGGCGACAACGGGCAACTGCTGTATGTCGTACGGGTCGTGCAGGACATCACGGAGCGCAAGGCCTCCGACCGGCGTCAGAAGCTTTTGATCGACGAATTGAATCACCGCGTGAAGAACACGCTGGCCACCGTGCAGTCGCTGGCGTCGCAGACCGCGCGCGGCGCACCGACGCCAAAGGCGTTCCGCGAAGGCTTCGAAGGCCGTTTGATCGCGCTGTCCAAGGCGCACGATCAACTCACCGTGCATCACTGGGAAAGCGCCGACTTGCGCGAATTGCTGTCGGGAACGCTGTCGCCTTACGCCGGCGCGGGGCCGGAGCGCGTGATCCTGCGCGGCGAGGACGTCGTGCTTCGGCCGCGCGCGGTGCTGACGCTGGCGATGGTATTTCACGAACTCACCACCAACGCGGCGTAATACGGCGCGCTGTCGGCGCCGGGCGGAGCGTTCGAAATTCGCTGGCAGCCGGTTCCGGTCGCGCAGGCCGGTTCGCCGACGCTCAAGATCGAGTGGATCGAACGAGGCGGACCGCCGGTCACGCCGCCGACGCGGCGGAGCTTCGGGTCCAGGCTGATCGAAAACAGCATCGCCGCCGAGCATGGCGGCAGCGCCAAGATGACCTTCGATCCCGGCGGTCTGCGCTGCGAGATCGTGCTGCCGCTGGAATCGGCCGCGGCCGAGCAGGAGCCGCAGGGCATCGATTGGTCGGTTTAGTAGGGGGAGAAGTTCGCCTTCGCTCCTTCGGAGCTACGGCGCGACAGCCTTCACTTCTGCGCAGCGAAGCCTGGCTTGCCAAGTCGAAGCTGCGCGATCCGTGGTCCGGCCCGTCTTCGCTGCTACGCAGCTA
>CAITEM010000033.1 GCA_903891395.1 uncultured Hyphomicrobiales bacterium
ATGGTGCGGGCGACCAGCAGCGGCGCCAGGCCGACCGACGGTTCGTCGACCAGCAGGATTTGCGGCGCCAGCAGCAAGGCGCGCGCCAGCGCCAGCATCTGCTGCTCGCCGCCGCTCATCGAGCCGGCGAGTTGATTGCGCCGTTCGGCCAGCCGCGGAAAGGCCTCGAAACTGAAGTCGAGATTGGCCTTGATCTGGGAGCGCGCCTTGGGCCGCGACGCGCCGAGCAGCAAATTTTCCTCGACCGTCAGCTTCGGAAACAGCCGGCGGCCTTCCGGCACCAGCGCGATGCCAAGATCGACGATGTCCTCGGTCTTCATGCCGACGAGATTATGCTTCACGCCGTCGATGTCGGCGATGATGCGGCCTTCGGCAGGGCGCACGATGCCCAGGATGCATTTCATCAGCGTGCTTTTGCCGTTGCCGTTGGTGCCGAGCAGCGCCACCGTCTCGCCGGCGTTGACGCTCATGGAGACGTCATGGATGACGCGGACCGCGCCATAGGCGGCGTGGACGTTTTCGATGGTGAGGCTACTGGCCAAGATATGCCCTCACCACTTCGGGATCGCGCACCACGTCGGCGGGCAGTCCGTCGGCGACCTTCTTGCCGGACACCAGCACAGCCAGTCGCTGCGAGAAGCTCATCACTGCGCTCATGATGTGTTCGATCATGATGATGGTGATGCCGCGCTCGTTGAGGTTCATCAGCAACTTCAGAATATCGTCGATTTCGGAGTGCGACAGCCCGGCCATGGATTCGTCGGCGATCAGAAGCTTCGGCTCCGCAGCGACGGCGCGGGCAAGCTCAAGCTTGCGCATCTCCACCTGGGTCAGGTCGCGCGGCATCTGCCTGGCCTTGGCGGCGAGGCCGACCATTTCCAGGAGCTCGAGACAGCGTGAATCGAGATCGCCGGCAGAGCGCAACGGGCCCACGCGGGCGTGCACCGTATACAGCAGCGGAACGCGCAGATTGTCGACCAGGTTCATGCTGTAGAACGGGCGCGGCAGTTGGAAGCTGCGGGCAATGCCGCGGTGCGTGCGCTGGTGTGCGGCCAGGCCGTTGAGGTCGTTGCCGTCGAAGCGCACGTTGCCGGTTTCGTTCTGCAAGGTGCCGCAGATGCAGTTGACCAGCGTGCTCTTGCCAGAGCCGTTCGGTCCGATCAGGCCGAGACGTTCGCCCGGCATGACTTCCAGTTCGATGCCGTCGAGCGCGACGAAGCCGCCGAACCGTTTGGTGATGTTGTCGACGTGGAGGAGGGCGGTCATCGCCGCCTCCAGTGGCGCAGGCGTTCCTGCACCAGGCCGACGATGCCGTTCGGCGCGATGATGACGAAGCCGACCAGCATCAGGCCGACGATCAGCAAGTTGACCGCCGAGGAAATCGTTACGGTGGCGTATTGCTGCGCCGAGCCGAGCAGGACGGCGCCGACCAGCGGCCCGATCCAGCTCGTGGTGCCGCCGATCATCGGCATGGCGATGGAATTGACGGCGTATTCAAGCCCGAAGGCCGACGACGGCTGCAGATAGCCGATGTAGTAGGGGAACGGCGTGCCGGCGATGCCCATGAAGGCGCCGGACAGCGTGGTAGCGATCAGCTTGACGAGCAGTGTTGGTACGCCGGTGGCCTCGGCGGCCATTTCATCGTCGCGGATGGTGGCGAAGCCGAAACCGAGCTGCGAACGCTCGATGGTACGCGCGGTGATCAGCGCCAGCACCGCCAGCGACAGCATCAGGAAGAACAGGTATTCGATGTAGTTGATCTCGAAGCCCGCGAATTCCAGCGTCTCCGGCCGGATGATGTAGGCGCCGCGCGAGCCGCCGACGAAATCCCAATTGACGACGAGGGTTTGCAGCACGACCGCCAGCGCCAGCGTGGCGATGGCGAAGAACGAGCCGCGCAGCCGCAGCGTCAGATAACCCATGCCGAGCCCGGCGATGCCCGACACCGCGGCGCCGATCACGATCAGCAGCGGGATCGGCAGCGGATAGAACTTGTGCATGAACACGGAAGCATAGGCGCCCATGGCGAAGAAGGCCGCCGAGCCGAAGTTCACGTAGCCGCAATAGCCGCCGAGGATGTTCCAGGCGGTCGCCAGCACGATGAACTGCAGGATCGTGTAGCTGGCGAAGTACAGATAATCGACATGGACCCAGTGCGCGAAGGCCATTACCACGGCGCCGACTGCGATTGTTATCAGTGAGAATTTTGCGGTGTTCACAGGGTCACCGTCCGAACAGGCCGGCCGGCCGGAAGGCCAGCGTGAGCAGCAGAAAGCCGAACGAGACGGCGGGCGCCCAGGACGGGCCGTAGAAGGTCGCGGTCAGGCTTTCGACGACGCCAAGCAGCATCGCGGCGATCAGCGTGCCGGGCATGCTGCCGAGGCCGCCGAGCACGCAGATGGCGAAGACGCGGCCGATATATTCACGGCCGACCGAAGGCTCGACCGGCTGGATGATGATCAGCAGCGCGCCGGCCACCGCCGCGGTGGCGATCGACACGCCGAAGGCGATGCGTTTGATGCGGATCGGGTCGACCGCCATCAGTTGCAGCGCGAGTTGGTCCTGCGACACCGCCATGATGGCGCGGCCAACGAAGGTGCGGGTGACGAACAATTGCAGGCCGCTGAACAGCGCCAGCGCCGCCAGGCACGGCACCAGCATGCGCAGCGGCAGATCGACGATGCCGATATGGATGCTGGGCCCGATATAGGCCGCCTCGACGTATCGGTAGTCGACGCCGAACAC
This sequence comes from uncultured Hyphomicrobiales bacterium, assembly GCA_903891395.1. Classification (GTDB taxonomy): domain Bacteria; phylum Pseudomonadota; class Alphaproteobacteria; order Rhizobiales; family Xanthobacteraceae; genus Pseudolabrys. The sequence continues at coordinate 2,746 of CAITEM010000033.1, forward strand.
GAGGATCAGCCCAACCTCTGTGACGAACAGCAGGCCGAAAAAGAAGGCGAGGCCGCGCAGCGAATCCTGTCCGCGCTTTTCGAACGACAGGTAATAGACCTGGTAGACGCCGCAGCCGAGTGCAAAGAAGAATGGCAGCGCGGCGATGCTGACCAGAATCGGATCGACTCCGAAATTGATGTTGAAGAAATAGGCGATGTAAGAGCCAAGGATGACGAAGGCCGGATGCGCGATATTGACGATATCGAGCATGCCGAACGAGATCGAAACGCCGGCGGTGACGGCGGCGTAGAAAGCACCGAGCAGCAGCCCGGCGGCGATCGCGTTCAGCAGCAAATCCCAGGAAATATCCATACCACTCTCAACCGGCGTCTTCGTTCAGCAGATCGCGTTGGTTGGAATCCCGCTGTGCGGGCGCTTGCGATCGGTCTGGCGAAATCGGCCGGTCTGTTTCCCCTTTGAAGCGATGTTTTTACGTGGCCCGCGTTTTTGGTCCGGGCTTGGGTCGCACTTTGCAGGAAGGCCGCTGGCTTGGCTAGCCAATTGATCGCTCGGGTCATCCTACTTTGGACAAGGCACGGAAACGCCCGCCCCCGGTGTCCCGGATGGCGGGCGTTGTAACTATAATTCCGATCAGGCCGCGGCTTGAGGCCGCACGCCTTCCGGCAATTGCATCGGCTGGTTGGCGCTGTCTTTGAACTCGACGGTCATGAAGACCATTTCCGCGTCGCTGAGATTTTCCAGATCGTGCACCTTGAACTCGCCCTTCCCATAGGTCTCGTGGCGGGTCTCGCCGGGCACGTAAGTGTATTCGACAGTGGTGCCGTCATGGACATGCTGACGGGCTTTGCCGCCGGAGACGGAAGTCCAGAAATAATCGAGCACATGACGGTGGAACCCGATGCGCTCGCCGGGGGCGAGGCGAATGATCCAGACGCGGCTGCGTTCGTTCTCCGACAACAGGGTCGAGCCGACGCAGGGGTTCGGGTTTTTGGCTTCGCGGGCGAATTCCGCTTGAAGTTCGGGTGACCAGGTCGAGGTGTCCATTTTCTCGGTGGTCTTGTCGAGCATTCTCATAGCCGTGGGAATTCCTACAGTGCGATTTAGCTGTCATATATAACAAAAGACCGAAAACGGGAAGCTTGAGGTACGTCAATTGGCCGGGGTTCAGGAACAGCGCGCCGTCATCATAGGTGGCTCGATGAGTGGCCTTCTCAGCGCGCTGCAACTGCGGCGGGCGGGGTGGGCGGTGGATATTTACGAGCGGCTCGGCACCGAGTTGTCCGGCCGCGGCGCCGGCATCGTGGCGCAGCAGGAATTGATCGGGCGGTTGCACGGCCTCGGGCTCGCGACAGAGGGCCTTGGCGTCGAAGTCTCCAAACGCAAGATTTTCGACCGCGAGGGC
>CAITEM010000034.1 GCA_903891395.1 uncultured Hyphomicrobiales bacterium
AGGCTGCGGCGCTGTGTTCACCGTCGGCCTCAAAGGCGGCTACGACGCCGGCGTCAAACTGGTATCGAACGTCGAATTGTTTTCGCATCTCGCCAATATCGGCGACACGCGCTCGCTGATCATTCATCCGGCCTCGACCACACACAAGCAATTGTCGGACGCACAGAAGGTGCAGGCTGGCGCCGGACCGGACGTGGTGCGGCTGTCGATCGGCCTTGAGGACAAAGAAGACATCATCGCCGACCTCGAAAAGGGATTGACCGCCAAGTGAGGACCAAGTGACGACTAAAATCGTTCTGGGCACCGCCACGCCGGGTGGCGGCTTCCCGCTGTACGGCGACAAGCTCGCCGAGACCATCAACGAAACCGATCCGTCGCTGAACGTCGAGACGCGCAACACCAAGGGCTCGACCGAGAACATCCCGCTGCTGGAAGCCGGCGAACTCGACATCGCGCTGTGCACCGGCGAGCCGTTCTACGAGGCCATCGAGGGCATCGGCCGGGCGAAGTCGGACCTGAAGATCATCACCGCGATGTATTCGACTGCCGGCATGTTTATCGTGCGCGGCGATAGCGCGGCGCGCACCATCGACGATCTCAAGGGCAAGCCGGTAGCCTTCGGCACCAAGGGGTCGGGACTGACGATACTATCGCGCTACGTGATGGAGGGTCTTGGCCTCGATCAGGTAAAAAATTTCCAGCCCATTTTCCTCGACAAGGCAGGTGACGGCCCCGTGATGGTGACCGACGGCCGCGCGGCGGCACTGTGGGGTGGTGGTGTCGGCTGGCCGGGCTTTGCCACACTGGCGAAGGCCGGCGGGCGCTTCATTCCGCCAAGCGCCGACGAGATCGCCCGCGTGCGCGCTAAGCACAGCTTCCTGAAAGCGACCACCCTGCCCGCCAACAGCTACGCCGGACAGGCGTCGGCCATCCCATCGGTCGGTTCCTGGAGCTATGTGCTGGCGCGGCCAAGTTTGAGCGATGACATCGCCTATGCGCTGGCGAAAGCGATCGACAAAGGCCACCCGGCATTTGTGAAGAAGTTGGATCAGGCGGCCGAGACGACACCCGCCAATACCGCGGCGGCGGCGCCGAGCGCGGAGTTGATTCATCCCGGCGTACGCAAATATCTCAGAGAACTCGGGCTTTAAGAGTTGGGCTCAGACGGCGTGACAAGCGCTCGGCGTGAATGACCGCTGCCGTCAAGATGACGACGGCCATCAATTGATGGGCCAGCGCCAGATGCAGCGGCGCCGAATGCAACAACGTCAGGATGCCGAGCGTGGCCTGCAGCGTGACGGCAATCGCCAGCATCAGCGCGCCGTGTAACGCGCGATGCAAACGCCACGCATTGAACGCGTGGAAAATTGAAATAAACCAGATCGTGTAGGCCACCATGCGGTGGTCGAACTGAACGGTCAGCGTGTTCTCGAACAGATTGCGCCATGCCGGATCGATGAACCAAAGCCGCGCGGCGTCCGGAACGAAGGCACCGTCGATCAGCGGCCAGGTGTTGTAGGTCAGACCGGCATCGAGCCCCGCGACCAAGGCGCCGAGATAGATCTGGAACAGCACCAGTAGCGCCAGCACCAACGACGTCCTTCGCAGAAGTCCGGGTGTCGCCTCAGCCACCCTCACCTTCAGGCTTTGCGCGGTCCACAACACGGCGGCGTAAATCGCGCAGGCCAGCGTCAGGTGAAACGCCAGCCGGTATTGCGACACGCTGACACGCGCGCTGCCGGCCAATCCCGACGACACCATCCACCAGCCGACCG
>CAITEM010000035.1 GCA_903891395.1 uncultured Hyphomicrobiales bacterium
CATTCCAATGACGTCATCGGGCTACACCGCGCTGGAACAAGAACTGCAGCACTGCCAGGGCGTGGAGCGTCCGCGCATCATTCAGCAGATCACCGAGGCGCGTACGCACGGCGATCTGTCCGAGAACGCGGAATATCATGCCGCCAAGGAGCAGCAGTCGCTGAACGAAGGCCGTATCGACGAATTGCAGGACAAGCTGGCGCGCGCCGATATCATCGACGTGTCGAAGCTGTCGGGCGACACCATCACGTTCGGCGCTACCGTGACGCTGGTCGACGAAGACACCGAGGAAAAGAAGGTGTGGCAGATCGTCGGCGAGCCGGAGGCCAATGCCAAGGCCGGCAAGATCTCGATCACCTCACCGCTGGCGCGCGCGCTGATCGGCAAGACCAAAGGCGCGACCGTCGAGGTCAATGCGCCCGGCGGCGCCAAAGGCTACGAGATCAAGAAGGTGGAGTGGCGCTAACGCCGTCGTACGGCCTTATCCTGGCTCTGTGCGCGGCCCTCCGCTACTCCATCGGCACCATGGCGGCATCTTTGGAGTTGCGCAGCGTCAGCGACGTCTTGACGTTGCGTACGTTCGGCGCCGAGGTCAGCTTCTCGACGAAGGCCTGGAAGGTTTTCAGGTCGGGGGCGACGCACTTCAAAACGAAGTCGATCTCGCCGGACAGCATCCAGCATTCGCGCACCAAGGGCTGCGCGCGCACGAAGTCCTCGAAGGCCATGAGGTCGCTCTCCGCCTGGCTCGCCAGATGCACCATGGCAAACACCGAAACTTCATAACCGAGCTTCTTTTCATCGAGCAGCGCCCGGTAGCCCTTGATGAAGCCGGCTTCCTCCAACGCCCTAACCCGCCGCAGGCAGGGGGGCGCCGAAATGCCGACGCGGCGCGCCAGCTCGACATTGGTCATCCGGCCGTCGTCCTGAAGTTCCTTCAGGATTTTGCGGTCAATGGCATCGAGGCGGGCGGACAAGGCTAAAACTCCTGAATCGGGGCTATAAGCCCGGTAGACCTTCATAGCGCGAAATATTATTTCGCGAAAGAATATTGCGCCATTGGTATCCTGGGGTCTGCGTAAACCAAAGGTGTGAGTCACCGGGGTTGCGTATCTTGCATAGCTCGCCGAGAGGCCATAGATCGGGGCCCTGGTCAAAAGAGCCGGGATTCCCGGCCGGCCCGGGCGCCAGGCCCGACGGCGCCCACCAGGGGGGCGAGAAATGTCAAAGACTACGCACGCCAAAGTCGTCATCATCGGCTCGGGTCCCGCCGGCTACACCGCCGCGATCTATGCCGCGCGCGCCATGCTGGAACCGATTCTACTTCAGGGCATCCAGCCCGGCGGCCAGCTCACGATCACGACCGACGTCGAGAACTATCCGGGCTTTGCTGACGTTATCCAGGGCCCCTGGCTGATGGAACAGATGGCCAAGCAGGCCGAACACGTCGGCACCCGGATCGTCACCGACCACGTCATGAAGGTCGAACTCGACAGCCGGCCCTTCAAGCTGATCTGCGATTCCGGCGACGTCTATCTCGCCGACGCGCTGATCGTGGACACCGGCGCGCAAGCGCGCTGGCTCGATCTGCCGTCCGAACAGAAATTCAAAGGCTACGGCGTATCG
>CAITEM010000036.1 GCA_903891395.1 uncultured Hyphomicrobiales bacterium
CTGCAAAGCAAAGGCCGCAAGGATTTCGCGCTCTATCTGCAGAGCCGGTCGTCGGCGGCGTTCCAGTGCGACATCAATCCCGCCGCCAAGATCGGCCGCGGCATTTTCCTCGACCATGCCACTGGTTTTGTCGTCGGCGAGACCGCGGTGATCGAGGACGACGTGTCGATCCTGCACGACGTAACGCTCGGCGGCACGGGTAAGGAACACGAAGACCGCCATCCGAAAATTCGCCGCGGCGTCATGATCGGCGCAGGGGCAAAAATTCTCGGCAATATCGAAGTCGGCCATTGCGCGCGTATTGCCGCCGGCTCGGTCGTGATCAAGCCGGTGCCGAACAACGTCACCGTGGCCGGCGTTCCGGCGAAAGTGGTCGGCGAAGCCGGCTGCCCCGAGCCGTCGCGCAACATGGACCAGATGTTCTACGGCATCATGCTGGACGGCTGAATAGCCCCGAAAAGCATCGATTTTCGGACAAAATTGTAAGCGATAAAACTTGTTCCGGCGGCTTGCACGGCGCTGCCCAATCGGGCAACTAGCGCATCAAATAGGATAGAGGAGCGGCCCGGTGGACGTGAACGAAGTCAGAAAGCTCGACGCTTATCTCAAGAAGGTGTTCGGCAATCAGCAGTTACGCGTGGTGCCGAAGACCTATGACACGGCGGAAGTTTTCGTCGGCGAGGACGACGTCGGCGAACTCAATCTCGACGACGAGGACGGCGACAAGTCGTACAATTTCCGCATGGTCATTCAGGTCGGCAGCGATCCGAGCATGCAGCCGGTGCCGACGCTCAACGCCTATCTGCGTCTGAAATTCGGCAACGACAAAATCCGCGTGGTGACGCGGCCGAAGAAGACCGATTCACTCGAAGCCTATGTCGGCGAGGAATTTCTCGGCGTGCTGTTTCTGGAAACGGAAAAGGGCCGCAAGTCCTATATCTTCGAAGTGCCGATCCTCGACATCGACCTGGTCGACGACGGCGTTCAGCTTTAACTCTCCGGGTGCAGCCGCGCGATCAGGCGATCGATGCCTGAGGCGACGCTCTGCCAGTCTGCAAGCCACTCGCGCGGAAAGCGCACGGTGACGTCGGCATTGCCGATGCGGCGCTCCAGCAGACAGCTTCCTGAATTGATGACGCCTTTGCGCGCGCAGCGTGCCAGAAAATGTTCGGGCGCGGCCGGTTCAAACACCAGGTCCTCGTCGCGATAGGGCGTGTCTTTGCGAAAGCTGCGCACCGTCAGGCCTTCGGGACCCGGAACCGGCTCGGCCACCAGATAGCGCGGATAAATCGTTTTCACGCGGTCCATCAGCGGCAGGGTGCCGTCCGCCGACTGGATGGTGACGAACAGCCGCTCGTTGGGATCGACCGGGTCGCCGACGGTGGCTTTGCGCGCCGGATCGGGCGGCACCAGCGACGGCCAAAGATAGGCGAGGTCGACGCGGTCCTGGGTGCCGGCCTTGCGCTGGATCGACTGGCGAATCGCGGCCGGCTCGATGTTGAAGAACGTGCCCGCGACGATGACGGGTAGCGAAGGCGCATCAAGGCTAATAGGCGCCTCGGGCCAGCGCGGCCACAGCACATAGGCGACGTAGAGCGCGGCGGTGACGGTCACGGCGGCAAATAGAAGCACCGGTCCGGTGATCGGGCTGTGACCGCGGCGGCGTTTGCCGGTGCGGGGCGGTTGCTGCGCGATGTAAGCCATGAAGCCAACTCTCTGGGCGCACGGACCGGATCGCGCGCGAATTCGAATCAAGCTTGAGTATGCCACGCCGTACTCACCGGATTGGATTAACCATTTGTTAAGGATTGGCTGGCGGGAACCCGGCACACTTGTAGAAGTTGGGCTCCCGTATTGCGTTCGAGGCCGCCATGACTCCCGAAGCGCTGCAAAATTTGTTGTCCCTCGCGCTTGGGTTTGCCGTCGCCGGTCTGTTCACCTCGGGCTACCAGCTTGCCACCAGCCGCCTGCCGAGCTTCGGCATGCTCTCGACCGGCCCGAGCCCGCAGGCTTTTGCGGCGGTGCCTCTGCTGATGGTGGCGGCGCCGTTTCTGATCATGCGCAACACGCTGCTCGGCCGCCGCCAGGAAGGCCGCCGTTTCGAATTCGTGTTCCTGGCCACTCTGCTCGCCGGCTTCTGGAGCCTGATGTCCGGCATGGTGCTGGCGCAGGTCTATAGCCTGCTGCTCGCCTAGCCACTTCCATCGCGACATTCGTTCGTGCAAGTTCGCCGCCTTAATTGGAGGCGAGAATGCCGATCTATGAACTCGATGGTCAGGCGCCGGAATTTCCGGGCGCGGGCGAATACTGGATAGCCGAGAGCGCGGTGCTGATCGGCCGCGTGCGCATGAAGAAAGACACCAGCGTCTGGTTCGGCGCGGTGCTGCGCGGCGACAACGAATGGATCGAACTCGGCGAGCGCTCGCAGATCCAGGACAACGCGACGCTGCACACCGACCCCGGATTTCCGATGACGATCGGCGCGAACTGCGTCATCGGCCACAACGTCATCCTGCACGGCTGCACCATCGGCGACAATTCGCTGGTCGGCATGGGCGCGATCATGCTCAACGGCTCCAAGATCGGGAAAAATTGTCTGGTCGGCGCCGGCGCGGTGGTGACCGAAGGCA
>CAITEM010000037.1 GCA_903891395.1 uncultured Hyphomicrobiales bacterium
GGTGGCGAAGAAGCTCGCCGAATGGATCATCCTGCGCAGCGACAACACCAAGCCGTCCTTCCAGCGCTACGCCGCCTTCGTCAACGCCAATCCGAGCTGGCCGCATTCGCCATTGTTCCGCCGCCGCGCCGAAAACGCGCTGTGGAACGACAAGCTCGACGACGGCTCGGTGCGCTCTTTCTTTGCCAACAAGGAGCCGACCACCGCCAAGGGCCGTTACGTGCTGGCGCGTGCGTTGCTCGCGCAAGGCGATCGTGCCGGCGCCGAGGCGCTGGTGCGTCACGCCTGGCGCAACGACGATTGCAGCCCGGACGTCGAAAAGAAAGTGCTCGAAACCTTCGGCTCGATGCTGACCCCTTCCGATCACAAGGTGCGCATGGAGCAGCGCTTCTACGTCGACGACGTGGAAGCCGGCCTGCGCGCGGCGGAGCGGCTCGGCGGCAACGATTTGCTGATCGCGAAGGCCCGCGCCGCGGTGATCAAGAAAGCCGGCAACGCCAAGGCGCTGCTCGACTCGGTGCCGGCGGCCGCGCGCGGCGACGCCGGCTACATCTTCTCGCGCGTGCAGTGGCTGCGCAAAAACGACAAGGCGGAGGAAGCCGGCAAGCTGATTCTGACCGCGCCGAAAGATCCAGCCGCCATGGTCGATCTCGATCAGTGGTGGATGGAGCGCCGCCTGCTGGTGCGCAAGCTGCTCGACGACAACGACGCGCAGACCGCCTATCGCGTGGCGCGCGAGGCGCCCTCGCCGCCCAAGGGCAATTACCGCGTCGACCAGCATTTCACCGCCGGCTGGATTGCGTTGCGTTTCCTGCACGATCCGGCCACTGCCGCCCAGCACTTCGCGCGCATCAACGAAGACACCAACAACCCGCACGCGTTGGCGCGCGGCGGCTCTTGGCAGGGCCGCGCGGCGGAGGCGATGGGCCAGAGCGCCCAAGCCAGAACCTTCTACGACGCGGCATCGCAATACACCGCCACCTACTACGGCCAACTGGCCCGCGCGCGCCTGGGCCTGCCGGATCTCGGCCTGCGCGGTCCGCCGACCTTTACCGCGGAGGAGCAGAACGTCCTCGGCAATCTCGAGATCGTGCGCGCCGCGGAAATTCTCTACGCGCTGGATGAGCGCGACATGCTGGCCTCGATCTTTGCCGAACTCGGCGAGAGCGGCACCGACGTCGCCGGCATGGCGATGCTGGCGGAAGCCGCCGGCAAGCATGGCGACGGCCGCGCCATGCTGCTGCTCGGCAAGGGCGCCTATGGCCGCGGCCTGCCGCTGGACTATTACGCCTATCCGATCATCGGCCTGCCGGACTATTCGCCGATCGCGCCGCCGGTCGATCCGGCAGTGACCTATTCAATCGCCCGCCAGGAGAGTCACTTCAATCAGAAGGTTGTGTCGATCGCCAACGCCTATGGCTTCATGCAGGTGACGCCGGCGGCGGCGCAGGACACCGCCAAGCTGTTCAAGGCGCCGTACAACAAGGGCCGCCTGCTCAGCGACCCGGTCTACAACATGCAGATGGGCGCGGCCGAACTGTCGATGCTGCTGCGGACATATAACGGCAATTACATCCTGGCCTTCGCCGGATACAACGCCGGTCGCGGCCGCGTCCGGCAGTGGCTCGCCGCTTACGGCGACCCGCGCGACCCCAAGATCGATCCGGTCGATTGGGCCGAACGCATTCCGATCGCCGAGACGCGCAATTACGTGCAGCGGATCATGGAAAATCTTCAGGTCTACCGCGCGCGTTTCGGCGGCGGCACCAAACTGTCGATCGAGGCCGACCTCA
>CAITEM010000038.1 GCA_903891395.1 uncultured Hyphomicrobiales bacterium
CCTTCGGGGGAGGGATAAAGACTACCCCTTGATCTGCACGACTTGACCGCCGTCGACGACGATGGTGGCGCCGGTCATATAGGCGCCCGCGTCCGAAGCCAGCAGCAGCAATGCGCCATCGAGGTCGCCGCACGCACCGAAACGGCCCATTGGAATGTCGCGTTTCATGGCGATGCCCGCTTCGCTCTCGAGATACTTGTCGTTGATCTCGGTGACGAACCAGCCCGGTGCGATGGCGTTGACGCGCACGCCCTTGAAAGCGAGTTCGACCGCCAGCGCCTTGGTCGCCTGGATGACCGCGGCTTTGGCCACCGCATACGCGGCCACGCCTTTGGCGACACCGAAGCCGAGCACCGACGCAATGTTGATGATGGCGCCCGGCGTCTTGGCCGCCAGCATGCGGCGCGCCGCTTCCTGCGCCCAATAGAATACAGCGTCGAGGTCGGTCGACAGCACGCGCCGCCATTCGTCCACTGTGACGTCGGTGGCGCGCACCGATTGCTGCGCAACGCCGGCATTGTTGACCAGAATGGTGACGGTGCCGAAGGCCTTTTCCACCTCGTCGAAGGCACGGACCATGTCTTCGGACTTATTGACGTCCGCAGCGATCGCAACGACCTTCGCGCCGGACTTTTCCAACTCCGCCTTGAACGCTTCGAGCCGGTCGGCGCGCCGCGCCACCAGCGCCACCGCCGCGCCGTTGTCGGCAAGCGCGCGGGCGAATTGCTGGCCCAGACCGCTCGACGCGCCGGTCACCAGCGCCACACGGCCGGCCAGATTGAACATGTCGGCGGCTTTCATAAATTCTCCTTATCCCTCCCCCGCAGGGGGAGGGTGGCCGGCGCAGCCGGCCGGGTGGGGTGGCCATGCCGCAATTCGATATCGATCATTTCAAGCACGCCAGACAGATTGCGATCAATCTCGCTGTTCCAGAAACGCAACGTCCGAAATCCCGCAGCAGATATTTTTGCATCTCGTCGCATATCGCGCTCGTGGTGCGTCGGTTGGTTATGCTGACCGCCATCGATCTCGATCACCAATTTCTCGCGCATACAAACGAAGTCTACAATGAATCCTTCACGCGGCGACTGGCGACGGAAGTGATAACCGCGCGCTCTCCATGATCGAAGGTGCACCCACAGTTTTATTTCCTGCGGCGTCATAGTCTTTCGTAATCGGCGCGCGTGAACGTTTGCCACAGCTCACCCCACCCGGCGCGCTCAAGCGCGCCACCCTCCCCCTTCGGGGGAGGGATAAGTAATCACCGCCCATAAAGCGCATGCGGCAGGGCGGTCGCAAGCCCCGGCACAAACCACAGCACCGCCAGCGCGAAAAGCTGGATCAGCACGAAGGGGATAATGCCGAGGTAGATGTGCCTTGTCGTTATTTCCGGCGGCGCGACGCCGCGCAGGTAGAACAGCGTCGGGCCGAGCGGCGGGTGCATGTAGGAGGTCTGGAGATTCATCGCGATCAGGATGCCGAGCCAGACCGGATCGACACCTGGCATCTTCAAGAGCGCGGGGGCGACAATCGGCACCACGACAAAGATGATCTCGAAGGCGTCCATGACGAAGCCGAGCAGAAAGATCGCGAGCATCACCGCCAGCACCGCGCCGTTGGTGCCGCCCGGCAGATTGGTTAGCGCGCGGTTGACCATGTCGTCGCCGCCGAACGCGCGGAACACCAGGCTGAACAAGGTCGCGCCGATCAGGATGAGAAAGATCATGCTGGTGATCTGCGTGGTCTTTTCCACCACCGGCATCATGACGCTGCGTTAATCGGTCTTGAAGGCGGCGAGCACGTTGGCGCCGACGGCGCCGATCGAGGCCGCTTCGGTCG
>CAITEM010000039.1 GCA_903891395.1 uncultured Hyphomicrobiales bacterium
ATGCCCGCGCGCCCGGCTCCGCAATCCGGGCCAGCTACGCCGGACGCGCTCACGCTGGCACCGCACCCAACCTTAAACTAACATGCCCACCGGACCACTCGATCGGGGCAGGCCAGTTTCGGCATCGCCAAACCCAAGTGCGCCAATCGTCGTTCCGGCAAGACCCACGCCGGCGCTCTTCATAAACTGGCGCCGCGATAGTTCCATGTTCACGTGAGGGCCTCCTTCGAGACCTAGCCCCCGACGGGGGACGTTTCGCCAAGAGCGCGCCGCCCAGGCTCGCTCCGATGAACAGAATCCAAGTAAAGAGCGTATTTTTTAAATGCTCTAAAGTCAAAAACGATCCCTTATCCGCCGCATTAATTCGGCTCCATTATTTTTGGCAGGTATCGGAATAAGCGCCGCGTGACGACGACAAACTCTCGCAATGCTGCGCTGCAGCAGTCCCTCAGCAACGGTTACGACTTAATAAGCGTTGACCGCTCAGGACACTCGGTCGCACTATTGCCCATCGTGAGACGTTGGACAGCTCCCGCGGGCCGGGGCGCATTCTCCATTGCAGTCGCCGCAGCATTGTCTGCGCGCCAAGCGTTGCGCTTGGCATCGCCATCTCACACCCCAGTCACAGAAACCGCCACAAACGCGAATACGCGGGAGGATAACCATGCATTTTGACCGACGCGACTTCCTGAAAACCAGCGCCGCCTTCACCATGGCCGCCACCCTGCCGCAATTTGCTTCGGCGCAAGGGGCTTTCGCACCGCAGCCCGGCGCGTGGCGCAGCTTTCAGGTCGTGACCCGGCTTGAGATCGCAAAACCGGAGGGCAAGACCCAGGCCTGGGTCCCGTTGCCTTCGGTCAACGAAAAGGAATGGTTCAAGTCCGAGGGCAATCAGTGGACCACCAACGGCAAGGCAGAACTCAAGCGCGATCCGAAATACGGCGCCGAGATGCTGCACGTCGAATGGGCGGATAGCGAGAAAGCGCCCGTCGTCGAGGTCACCAGCAAAGTCTCCGCGCAAGACCGCGCCATCGATCTGTCGAAACCGGCCAACCCGGCAATCGCGCTCAGCGCGGCCGAGCGCAAGTTCAACACCGAAGGCAACGAACTGATCCCGGTCACCGGCATCGTCAAGGAAACCTCGGACAAGATCGTCGCCGGCAAGACCTCCGACGTCGAGAAGGTTCGCGCCATCTATGAATGGGTGGTCGACAATACCTTCCGCGACGCCAAGGTTCGGGGCTGCGGCATCGGCGATATCGCGGCCATGCTCAAGACCGGCCAATTCGGCGGCAAGTGCGCCGACCTGAACGCGCTGTTCGTCGGCCTGGTCAGGGCCGCCGATATTCCGGCGCGCGACGTCTATGGCATTCGCGTGGTGCCGTCGAAATTCGGCTACAAGGCGCTCGGCGCCGGCTCGGAAGTGATCACCAAGGCGCAGCATTGCCGTTCCGAGGTGTTCATCGCCGGCCACGGCTGGATGGCGACCGACCCGGCCGACGTGCGCAAGGTGGTGCTCGAGGAGCCGCCGACCAACCTCGCCATCAACGACCCGAAGGTGGTGGCGGCGCGACAGACATTGTTCGGCGCCTGGGAAGGCAACTGGTTGGCCTACAACTTCGGCCATGACATCGCGCTGCCGGGCTCAAGCGGCCCCAAGGTCGGCTTCCTGATGTATCCGCAGGCCGAATGCGGCCCCACCCGGCTCGATTGCCTCGACCCGGACAGCTTCAAATACATCATCAAGGCCAAGGAACTGACGGCGGCGTGAGCGCGATAGTTGCCATACATCGACGGGCGCTGCCGCGGCGGCGCCCGTTTCACGTCAGCCGCCCCGGAACCTTTTCGGGCCGCGAACCGTTTGCCCTCAGGTTTCTGAGAGGATTCGGTCATGAGAGCACTCGTCATTGTATCGATGGTGGCAGCGACGCTGATGGCGGGCGCGGCGACCGTGTCCTATGCCCAGAACGCCGGCGACCAGGAAAAAGGCTCCACCGGCTGGGGCGGCGGCTCCAAGGATCAACCCACCCAAGGAAGTGGCGCCCAGAAAGTGGTCGTGCACGACGAGGCGCGCGCCAAGGATCAGCCGGTCATCGCGACGGGCGAGGACCTCAAGGGCCCGCCGACGCAACTGGCGCCCAGCAAAACGCCCGAATAAACCCAAATATATCGATCCGTTGCGCGCTCGCGGCCAATCGCGGGCGTTGCCGTTTGCGTGGCATTGCGGACAAGGCGCAGCAGCACCATGCTTAGCCTCGCCATGACATCCGACGAAACGGTGCTCGATCTGCGCGGCCTGCGTTGCCCGCAACCGGTCCTGCGCGCCAAGAAAGCGCTGCGCGCCGTCGCCATCGGCGGCACGCTGGTCATGGAGTGCACCGACCCGCTCACCGTCATCGACGTGCCGCACTTTGTCCGGCAGACGGGCCACGCGCTCGCCGCGCAGGACCGTGACGGCGATGTCTACATTTTCAGGATCGTGAAGCAGAAATGACGCCCGTCTATCTCGATAACAATGGCACGACGCCGGTCGATCCCGCCGTGCTCAAGGCCATGCTGCCGTTTTTGCAAAACGAGTTCGGCAATCCTTCATCCAACACGGCATTGGGCCAACGCGCGCATGACGCCATCGAGACGGCGCGGGCACAGGTGGCGGCGCTGATCGGCGCCGAACCAAACGAAATCACGTTCACCAGCGGCGGCACCGAATCGAGCAACGTCGTCATCCGCGGCGCGGTGCGCCTCGACCGCAATCGCCGCGCCATTGTCACCACCAACATCGAACATCCGGCAACCGAAGCCTGCGTCGCGTATTTGCAGACGCAGGGACATCAGGTGACGCGGGTGGCGTCGAAAGCCGACGGGCTGGTGGACGCCGCGGCGATGGCCGCCGCGATCGACGCCAACACCGCGCTGGTAACGGTCATTCACGCCCAGAACGAGATTGGCACGCTGCAGCCGGTCGCGGCCATCGCGGCCGCCGCCAGGAAGCACGGCGCCCTCACCCACATCGATGCGGCGCAATCGGTGGGCAAGATTCCGATCGACGTCAAAGCGCTCGGCGTCGATTTTCTGTCGATTGCCGGACACAAACTTTACGCCCCGAAAGGCGTCGGCGTGCTCTACGCGCGGCGCGGCGTCACGCTGCCGCCGCTGCTGCTCGGCGCCGGCCAGGAGCACGGCCGCAGGCCGGGCACCGAGAACGTGCCGTACATCGTCGGGCTCGGCGAAGCCTGCCGCGTTGCCGGCTCCATGATTGCGCGCGAGCAGCCGCGGCTGTCGGCCCTGGCGGCGACTTTGCTGGCGACGTTGAAACGCGATATTCCCGGCCTGGTGCTGACCGGCGATGCCGAGCAGCGTCTGCCGAACACGCTCAATGTCCTGTTTCCCGGCGTGTCGGGCCGCCGGCTGCTGGAGATTTGCCCGCAGGTGCTGGCCTCGAACGGTTCGGCCTGCCACGCCGACAGCGAGGAACCGTCCACAATTTTGACCGCGCTCGGCATCCCGCGCGATCAGGCGCTCGGCGCGGTGCGGCTGTCGCTCGGCCGCTTCACCACGGCAGACGACATCACGATCGCCGCCTCGGCGCTGACGACGGCGTGGCGATTGTTGTCCGCTGCGCCGATGGCGAAAGCGGTGTGACATGGTTTTGGGAGTGCTGACATGAATGTGCCTTTGGTGCGCCTGACCAGCCTCGCGCATGGCGGCGGCTGCGGCTGCAAACTAGCGCCGTCGGTGCTGCAGAATTTGCTGGCCGACCAGCCGCTCATCGCGCCCTACAAGCAACTGCTCGTCGGCACCGAAACCGGCGACGACGCCGCGGTGTGGCAGCTCGACGACGGCACCTGCTTGATCGCGACCACGGATTTCTTCACGCCGGTGGTCGACGATCCGTTCGACTTCGGCCGCATCGCCGCGACCAACGCCATCTCCGACGTCTATGCGATGGGCGGCAAGCCGATTTTCGCGCTGGCGATCCTCGGCATTCCGGTCGACAAGATCGCGCCCGAGACGGTGCGCGACATTCTCAAAGGCGGCTCCGCGGTGTGCGCGGCGGCCGGCATTCCGGTGGCCGGCGGCCATTCCATCGACGTGCCCGAGCCGATCTACGGCCTCGCCGTCATCGGCATCTGCAAGACCGACGAGGTGCGCCGCAACTCCGGCGCCAAAGCGGGCGACGTTCTGATCCTGACCAAGGCGCTCGGCGTCGGCGTCTATTCCGCCGCCATCAAGAAGAACGCGCTGACGCCCGAGGGCTACAGCGAGATGGTCGCGACCACGACCCTGCTCAACAAAGTCGGCGCCGAACTGGCGAAAGATCCGGCGGTGCACGCCATCACCGACGTCACCGGCTTCGGCCTGCTCGGGCACGGGCTCGAAGTGGCCCGCGGCTCCAAGCTGACCGTCGTCATCAATCCCGATGCCCTGCCGCTGCTGACGCAGGCGACCGCGCTGGTGCAGCAGGGCTTTGTCACCGGCGCCTCGATCCGCAATTGGGCGAGCTATAGCGCCGATGTGAAGTTGCCGGCCGGCCTGCCGGACTGGCAGCGCCATCTGCTGACCGATCCGCAGACGTCGGGCGGCTTGCTGGTCGCCTGCGCGCCGGAACGCGCCGGCGCGATCCTCCAGACCATCACCGCCGCCGGTTATCCGGCCGCGCGGATCATCGGGCGTGTCGAGGCAGGCGCACCGGAGGTGTGGGTCGCAGCGGCGTAACGCGCGGCCTCAAGACGCCGGCTAAACTACCGGCTCATCCTCATCGCAATGTGGCTCGCCAGCAGCATGAAAACCACCGCGGCAATAGCGTCGTCGCGGATCGTGCCGCTCGGCACCCCCAAGACCTCATGGGCAATCGTGGCGAGCACGATCGCGGCCACGACCGCGAGCCCGAGGGCCGCCATGGGAATGAGATAGCGAGGCATGCCGGGCGTCATAATTTAGGTTTTTGACGACGACTACGCGCGGAATCGCATAGCGCTTCTGCATGAAAATGCTGCGAAATTCCCGTAAACGGCGTTCCGATAATCTGGTATTCCGCAGCGCACAACGTGGCATAAGGGCGCCGCAACTTTCCCAGGCCCCGCACGTCCAAAGACCAAGACATGATCCGTCTCGACAACGTCAGCAAGCAGAACGGCCACCAGATCCTCTTCATCGAGGC
>CAITEM010000040.1 GCA_903891395.1 uncultured Hyphomicrobiales bacterium
GCAGCTTTTTGAACAGCGCCGGATTGACCGCGATCGCGGTCGAGGTCAGCAGCAACGTGTAGCCGTCAGGCGCCGCCCGCGCCGCGGTGCCCATGCCGACATTGCCGGCCGCGCCCGGCCGGTTGTCGACGATCACCGTCTGCTTGAGCGACTGGCCCAGCGACTCCGACAGAATGCGCGCGATGATGTCGGTCGGACCGCCCGGCGCGAACGGCACCAAAAGCGTGATGGTACGGTCCGGATAGGCCGCCTGTGCCAGCGGCGCGTTCAGACACAGTAACGCGGCCAAAACCGCAGACAGAAGAAAGACTCGTAGAATCCTCATCGCTCATTTCCCCCGCGCGGTCTCTTGCCGCCTAAGAGAGAACATAGCGCGCGGTACCCCGGCATGGCGATACGCTCGATCGCATGCTCGACCCCCAGGTCGGACAATCGTGTACGGGGCCAGCGATAGATCAGAGCGTGCGCCAGCCAGATGACCAGGAACGTGAAGACGCCGGCGAACACCACATCGCTGAGGAAATGGCCGCCCGCCATCACACGGAGCGCGGCCATGCCGGTGCCGAGCGCCAGCGCCGCGCCGTAGGCCAGCGCCCGCCACGGCGCCGGCACCAGCGCCGCCGGCGCAAGTGTCCAGAACGCGCCAGCGACGTCGCCCGACACGAACGAGCAATTATTCGGGCAGTCGCCGCGCGGGTCCCACCAGCGCACATAGTGTTCGGTGCCGCCGAGTTGCGTAACGTCAATCGGCCGCGACCGGCCCCAGTGATCCTTCAGCACGACATTGACCAGCAGACCCGGTCCAAGCGCCAAAGTCGCAACCAGAAAGACAATGGCACGGCCGGGAATCAACAGCTTACGTGTCGGCAGGATCAGCTTGATCGCCAGCGCCGCCAGCACCGGAATGATAATCGCGGTACCGACCCACAGCCCGATATCGCGCGCCATCATCAGCGGCGGATCAATGCGCCAGGCGAAAGTATTGCCACCGGCGTCGACGACGTCATGGAAGTGGCGCGAGACGCTCAGTTCGAGGTCGGGAAATAACCCCAAGGCCAGCCCGTTCACGGCGGCGATGACAAGCGCGATGATCAGGCCGGTGCGGTTCATGCTCTTCCCTAGTGTCCCGCCGCGCTAGTGCGCATGCGGTCTAGCCGAGCAAAACGGCGTTGGGAAGTCAGCGGCCGCGCCAGCGTCCCGCTTTGCGCCCCGCGATCAGCCAGTACACCAGGCCGAAAGCAATGCCGGCGGCGGCGGCGACTTCCAGGTCGTGCGGAATTAATGGCGGCGCGTGGTCGATGGATTCCTCGCCGCGGCCGAGGCCCGTCCCCTGATAGGCCAGCAGGACGATCAAGACGGCGCCGCCGACATTGGCCAGCAGCGAACGCACGGAGAACGCCTCGGCCAGCACGACCGCGATCAGCATCGGCAGGAACAGCAAACTCGCGGTGTATCCGGACGCAATGAAGGCCGCGCCCCAGAACACCACGCGATCGGCCGGATCGCCCGACATGGCGGACCATTGCGGTCCGAGCAGCCCAATGCTCCAGACGATACCCGCGGCCATGACCGCGAGCCATAACGCAAACAAGATGACGAAGATTCGGCCGAGAAGCGCCATCTACTTTGCCGTTCCGGGCCGCGCGCTATTCATCATCGGTCATCGCCATCGCACGCAACGCCATGCGCTCACGCGCCGACAATTTTTCCGTCGCGCTCTTGAGCTGACCGCAAGCGGCGAGAATGTCGCGGCCGCGCGGCGTGCGTACCGGCGAGGCGTAGCCGGCGTCGAATACCACCGCCGAGAATTTCTCGATCTGCTCCCAGTCCGAGCATTCGTACTTGCTGCCGGGCCAGGGATTGAACGGAATGAGATTGATCTTGGCGTGGATGCCCTTGAGCAGCCGCACCAGCGCCTTGGCATCTTCGATCGAGTCGTTGACGCCCTTGAGCATGACGTATTCGAAAGTGATGCGCTTGGCGTTCGAGGCGCCGGGATAATTGCGGCACGCTTCCATCAGAACGCTGATCGGATATTTGCGGTTGAGCGGCACCAGCTCGTTGCGCAATTCGTCGCGCACCGCATGCAGTGACACCGCTAGCATGCAGCCGATCTCGTTGCCGGCGCGCTCGATGTTCGGCACGACCCCGGAGGTCGAAAGGGTAATGCGGCGCTTGGAAATGCCGAGGCCATCACCGTCGGACACGATCAGCAGCGCGTCGCGCACGGCGTCAAGATTATAGAGCGGCTCGCCCATGCCCATCATGACGACGTTGGTGACGCAGCGATCGCC
>CAITEM010000041.1 GCA_903891395.1 uncultured Hyphomicrobiales bacterium
CCGACCGCCCGCACCGGAGGTCTTCATGCCCGCGCGCCCGGCTCCGCAATCCGGGCCAGCTACGCCGGACGCGCTCACGCTGGCACCGCACCCAACCTTAAACTAACATGCCCACCGGACCACTCGATCGGGGCAGGCCAGTTTGTCTCTGACGTCAGCAATGGAAAGATCGAAATGCTGTGGTCCTATAAGAAAGACATCGTTCGCCTGACGATCCCATACGGATTTAAGCAGCCGCGATACCAGCTCGATGAGGCCGCGCGTCTGCTTGAACTGCTCGTTCTCCTTAAACAGCGCAATGACGTTCTTGAGACGAGGATGGAACGGATAGGTGGAAGCTATCTCGTCGGCGATCGCCTCCGCGCCGCGATTGGCCGTCTTCGACTTGGCGGCTTCCTCCAATCGACGACCGAACACCTCGGCGATATCGTCGATCTCCGCTTTGTTAGGCAGCGTTTTGAAGAGACGCTTGCGGAGAATGTCGTAAATTTCATTTGCAGCCAGATCGACCGGCGTGATGGTACGCTCCTGGCGCCCGAGTTCGGCGCGCGCATCTTCCAGGGCGCGGTTGATGAGCCGTGCACCCGCGTCATAGGCCGCTGCGAGATCCGATACGACCACGCAGACATTTTTCTTCTTGCCCGCGGCCGTAAGCAAATTCGCAAACGCGCGCGTGGCGATATCGGCCACTGTCCCGTTACCAACCTTCTGGGTATCGAGATAATGGAAGTAAGGCGGCATTTCATCGAGGAGGATCAGAACTGGCTCATCGCCCTCAAAGAGCTTTAGCCAATCTTTCTCGTCCGGCGCCTTGGGGCCGCTAGTCCAAAATGCTTTGAATTGGTCGCCTTTGCCGAGCTGGTTGGCGATCTCACCCCAAAAGAAACTATCCGGATTGTTGCGACCATTGAACGCTGCAATGTTGGCGCTCCCGAATGCTGACGCATGAGCCATCCCAGCGCAGTATTTATTTCGGAGATTTGGCTGTTTCGCGAGGAGACCAAAGCCGACGAGCAGATGCGTCTTGCCGCCGCCCATTGCCTGCTTCAAATGGAAAACGGCTTGTGATGAAACCCCCGCCAGTCTGGCGATGCCCTCGCTAATGAGGTCATGCATGCCTTGCGTGATGAAGGTCCTCTCGAAGAAGAATACGCCATCGTCCTCTGTCGCTATCAATTCATCCAATTGCTCAATTTGGTCGCTGAGCCTGATGGACAGCGCGCTCGGCTGAAGCTGGCAGGCGTCCCGGACGGTTTTCATGAAATGAGGCCTTCACTAGCGAAAAGTTCTGCATCTCTGCGACGTTAGTTTGCAGCTGCGGGCGATCTGCTTTTTGGGTTGAATATCATTTGTGGCTTGCTCTGTGGGCGCTTCAATAACTAAAACAATAATCTTATATTATTCAATTGGTTGATGGCCACATTGGCGGCGCACATCCACCTCACCTCTCCGTAGATTAATATGGCATGGCTCCGATAATGACAATTATCGGAGCCCAAGGCGGAAATGCGCTTCCCATAAGCTGACTGGGCTTTCGCAGTTGTAATTCCTATCGGTTTTAGGGTGGTGTCTCAGTTTGAATGGGACAGTTTTCGCGCAACGGCGTCTTGTTGATCACAGCGAGCACCATTCCGTGCGCCAATACGCTCTTGCTCGAGCTTGTCGATCAGCGTCACCACATCGGCTATGGTCAGGCATTTACCCGTGAGGCCAGCCGCAATCGCGGGCGTCTTGCCGACTGCTTTGTGCTGCGCATCCAATTGTTCCAAACCCGCCAGCGGCTTTTTGCGGAATTCGGCCCTTTTTTCGTTCGCTAAGGCCTGCCGCTCGGGCCGGTTTAGCGCCACCGCGAGAACGTCACGACACAACATGAAGCGCAACCTGTGGCGCAACCTGTGGCGGAATCCCGGGAATTTGCAGAAAAATTGGTCGGAGTGGCAGGATTTGAACCTGCGACCCCCTCGTCCCGAACGAGGTGCGCTACCAGACTGCGCTACACTCCGACTGTCGGCGGCCTTATAACCCCCTCACTCTTGAAACCGCAAGCTTGAGAAGAAAATGAACGCCGAGCCTGGAACGCGGGTACTGAAAGCCGACGACGCCTCGATCAAGGCGGCGGCCGCGTCCCTGCGCCTGGGCGGGCTGGTCGCCTTCCCGACTGAGACCGTCTACGGGCTCGGTGCCGACGCCGGCAATGGCGAGGCCGTGGCGCGGCTTTACGCCGCCAAAGGCCGCCCGGCGTTCAATCCGCTGATCGCCCATGTCGCCGATATCGAAGCGGCGCGGCATATCGCCTTCTTTTATCCGGACGCCCAGAAGCTGGCCGACGCGTTCTGGCCAGGGCCGCTGACACTGGTGCTGCCGAAGCGGCCAGACGGCGGCGTGTCCGATCTGGCACTGGCCGGGCTCGACACGGTCGCGGTGCGGGTGCCGGACCATCCGGTGGCGCTGGCTTTGCTCCGGGCCTTCGGCGGCCCGGTGGTGGCGCCCTCGGCCAACCGGTCAGGCCACGTCTCGCCGACCAGCGCCGCCCATGTGATGAGCGACCTTCGCGGCCGCGTCGATCTGGTGATCGACGGCGGCGCCTGCGCGGTCGGCGTGGAGTCCACCATCGTCTCTTTCGCCGGTGCGCCGACACTGCTGCGCCCCGGCGGGCTGGCGCGCGAGGCAATAGAGCGCGTGCTCGGTCATCCGCTGGCTGTCGCCGTCACCGCCGAGGAAGCGCCGCTCGCGCCTGGCATGCTGGCATCACATTACGCGCCGAAAGCGCGCGTGCGGCTCGACGCGGAAGCCCCGCGCGACGGCGAGGCCCTGCTCGCCTTCGGACCCGCGCCTTCATTCAGCGGCACAACCTTCAATCTGTCGCCGCGCGGCGATCTGGTCGAAGCCGCGGCCAATCTGTTTTCGCATCTCCGCGCGCTCGATGCGTCGGGCGCCAAGGCCATCGCGGTGATGAGCGTGCCGCACGAAGGTCTGGGCGAAGCCATCAACGACCGGCTGGCGCGCGCTGCCGCGCCAAGAAACTGACAAAGAAGCTGACAAAGAAACCGCTTAAGAAGACGACCAAGGGACGGAAAGGGTAATTCGATGAACCTTCAGACCAC
>CAITEM010000042.1 GCA_903891395.1 uncultured Hyphomicrobiales bacterium
AACACCGTACGGCCGCACTCGTCGCTGGGATATCGACCACCCGCGCCAGAAGCACTTGTATGGCCTCAACCAAAACCGGTGGCGCAAATGCAATCGCTAAACTAACATTCCAATCGGACCACTCAGTGGGGGCCGGTCAACCTTTTTTGGCGGCTGTCGAAACAACTGGCGACCCAAATAGAACCACTTGAAACATTGCCGATCGAATGGGCCGCAATAAAAAGCACCCGCCGTCAGTATGAAGCTATGTGCGTGATCCCGCTCGACATCTCTCAACAAGAGATGGAACGGCGGATAAATGCGTTTGACGACGATTTTCGCGGAATTCACCCCACCATAACGCTTCACGGCATCCGTTTTCGCGCCGCCGCGAATCAAAAAGCTGAACCGCAAAGCAATTCAAAGCCCCTCCCGGTTGAGCGCCAAGAGTTGGCTCTTAAAGAAGGGTGCAAAAAGCAGCCGGTCGCGCTGAACATCGGCTATAAACTCGCGGCCCCTGCTTTAAATTTAGAACGCGCCGCCGAACATAGACGCGCTCGGCACTAGGACGCCGCGCGCCCGGCAGATTCCCCTGTCGGTCCGAAGGCCATCGTACCTCCGACCTTTGCCGCCGGAGTCCTCCGCAGGCTCGAAACCGAGCAAAATCGCGCACGTTGCCGCTTTTGAGGGATTCGTCTATCAAACGCCCACGGTGCCCGTAGCTCAGCGGGATAGAGCGTCGTCCTCTGCAAGCTGACGGAAATCCGGACATCCGATTGCAGAAGCATTCGGCACCGCGACGCCTCATTGCGGACGGAGCCTGAGGTTCAAACCAGCGATGCGCCTGTCATGAAGATCAGTCGCCGCCATTTTATCGTCAGAACCGTCACCGGGGCCATCACGGCGCCCGCGCTGTTTGCTATTCCGGCCGTCGCCGCGCCCCTGTCGGCTCTTGGCGTCGACGCCGTCCAGTTTCGCGTCCGGCCTGGCACAAGCGACGATCAGACGCTCGCGCTGCAGCGCGCGCTCGACCAGACGGCGGCAACGCGCGTGCCTCTGGTGCTTGCACCCGGCGTTTATCGCGCCGGCAATCTAAAGCTACCTGCCGGCGCGCAGCTCGTCGGTGTGCGCGGGGCTACCCGACTCGTTTTCAACGGAGGGCCATCGCTGCTTTCGGCGAACCAAGCCGATTCACTGACGCTCTCGGGACTCATTCTCGATGGCGCCGGGTTGCCGCTCCCGCGCGGACGCGGGCTCGTCACTGTAGTCGCGGCCCGCGGCGTGAAGATCGGCGACTGCGAAATTACCCGCGCCGGCGGCACGGCGATAATGCTGGAACAGAGCGAGGGTGAGGTCGCGCGCAATGTTATCAATGACGCGGCAAATATCGGCCTTCACTCGTTCGATGCCCGCGGCTTGATCGTCAGCGGCAACATCGTTCGCCGTGCCGGTAATGGCGGCATTTGGATCTGGTCGTCAGAGCAGCGCGACGACGGCAGCATCGTTGCCGACAACCGCATCGAGGATACGCAGGCGCGCGGCGGCGGTTCAGGACAGAACGGCAACGCCATCAACGTCTTCCGCGCTTCAAATGTCATCGCACGCGGGAACCGCATCCGTAACGCCGCATTCTCCGCAGTGCGCGGCAACGCCGCGTCGAATATTCAGATCGTCGGCAACTCCTGTAGCGGCCTTGGCGAAGTTGCGATCTATTCGGAGTTCGAATTTGAGGGTTCGGTGATCGCCAACAATACGATCGACGACGCGGCCACCGGTGTTTCCGTCACAAATTTCGACAAAGGCGGGAGGCTGGCCGCCGTGCAAGGCAATCTCATCCGCAACCTCACGCGAAATCCTCCGGATGGCACCGAGGCCAATCAAGGCCACGGCACCGGCATCACGGTCCAGGCCGATACGGCAGTGACCGGCAATGTCATCGAGAACGCTCCCAGCGTGGGTATCGAGGCTGGCTGGGGTCCGTACCTGCGCGACGTCTCGGTAACCGGCAATGTCGTCCGGCAGGCGGGTTACGGCATCACGGTTTCTGTGGTCTCGGGCGCTGGCGCCGCGGTCATAGCGAACAATCTCATCACAGGTGCGAAGCGCGGCGCGATTGTCGGCATGGAATGGAACAAGGCCGTCACCGGCGATCTGATCGCGGGCAGCAGCGCCTATCCGCAGCTTGCGATCAACGGCAATAAAGCGCGCTAGTCCGAATCGGGTGAATTATCCTCGTAGGAGCCTTCCGCAGCCTTCATACCAAGCAACATCACGCCCGTTGCCGCTTGTGAGGGATTCGTCTATCAAACGCCCAAGGCGCCCGTAGCTCAGCTGGATAGAGCGTTGCCCTCCGAAGGCAAAGGTCAGAGGTTCGAATCCCCTCGGGCGCGCCATTACTAAAGCCTTATGACTAAACACGTTTCGTCACACGGCTACACTTCCCACGCAGGTCGGAAATCTCGGTTGGCCACAATTGGGCCACAGCGAGGTTTTGCATGGCAACGATCCGCAAGCGCGGACGCCGATGGGAAGTTCAAATCCGGCGTTCGGGTCATCGCCCGATCTCCAAGTCATTTCTTGTCCGCAAAGATGCGGCCGCATGGGCTAGACACATGGAAGTCCGAGCGGACATAGCCGATCTTCCGGCCGACCCGAAGGCTTTGCAACGGGTCACTCTGGCCGAATTAGTGGTCCGTTACCGAGATACAGTCAGCATCAACAAGCGCGGCCACCATGTGGAGCGCGTTGTCTTACGCGCGTTCCTTCTCCACCCAATATGTCGCAGAACGCTATCCGAACTCACAGCGACCCATTTTGCAGCCTATAGGGACGAGCGGCTAAAGGAGATCAAGCCCACGTCTCTTAAACGGCAATTGGGTCCTCTCCATAATCTATTTAGGATTGCGCGCGACGAATGGGGATTGCCCATCCGCGAGAACCCACTCGACAAGCTCCAACTCAAGGCACCCGATCAACGCCGCGAACGCCGACTGAGAGCCGGCGAACTAGAGCGGCTAATGAGAGCGGCACGGTCGTGCCGCAACAAGTTAGTGGCACCGGTCATTCTGTTGGCCATCGAGACCGGGATGCGGCGCGGTGAAATCCTAGCGATCAAGAACTCTCAGATCGATTTTGAACGACAGACCGTCAAGATCATTGAAACGAAGAATGGGCACACACGCACCATCCCAATTACCGACCGCGCGGTCGCAATCCTGCGCAATCACACCGGCAAAGCCGACGAGCGGCCGTTTCCTGTGTCGGCAAACGCATTCCGGCTGGCATGGGAGCGGCTGCGAATCAGGGCAGCAATTACCGATCTGCGATTTCATGATCTACGCCACGAGGCGATCAGCCGGTTTTTCGAGCTGGGCTTAACAGTGCCGGAAGTCGCAGCAATTAGCGGCCATCGCGATGCGCGAATGTTGTTTAGATACGCCCATGCTTCCAGCGATCAGATACTTGTAAAATTGCGAGCGCACAACGCGCGGTGAATATCAGAGTCACCCGGACTGTGATAAGGTTCGAAATGGAAAATGCTGATCGCAGGTCTGGAAGTAAACTTTCACGAACCAAGGCCCGCGATCTTCTAGCGCCGCGTCGATTGTCTCAATCGAACTTCGAGGAAATATGCAGCCCGTATCATATTTCTGGTTCCGACCGCGCGCGGTTGCTGGCCGAAATCAATACTATTTTGAAAGATATCGGCCAGTGGATGAAAAATAACACGCACAAGCCACATCGCCAGCTTCGGCGTGACATGACCTCGGCTGCGGGTCACCTCAAAAAGGCTCGGAACCTTCTCGATGTAAAGGCCAAGTACAGCTTGTCGGCCCTGGGATTTGTTGCCGGCGACATTGCCCCGATGGTTTCTGCGCAATGGCTGAGCTCAAAGTTTCCGGCGGACAACTTGAGCCCCACAGCGTTGGGATTGGGACCGTTTGTTGAAGACGACGCGTCGCTGCAACAGCGCAATCGGTTCATCGAACATCGGCCGGTTCAAGCCATTGCGGAAATTCTCAAGGCACTGGAAGCCGGCGTTGCTCAATCGCTGAAAATGCAGAAGGTCCTACCCGGCTCTAAGGGCGGGCCAAAATCCCTGCGAGCGCGCCGCATCTTAATTCAATTACTCGCGGTCAAATGGGAACGCCTCGGTAAAAAAGCGTCGACATCGCCGAACTCAGATTTTGTGTCGTTCGTCGATAACATTATGGACGCAATCGGCTGGCCGAGTGACATGGCTAACGACGGGGAGGCCGTCGCGGCCGAGGCGCGTAAAGCGGTCAAGGAATGGCGTAACCTGACCAAATAACCGTCCGGGTTAAGCCCACCATTTTTTCTGGATTCTGTCATCCTCACTATCACTGGACCGAATGGACCATTGATACAAAGGAAACTGATAGTGATTGACTGTGATCGACTTCGAGATACCTACGATGCAGTGGCCTGCCCCGATCGAGTGGTCCGGTGGGCATGTTAGTTTAAGGTTGGGTGCGGTGCCAGCGTGAGCGCGTCCGGCGTAGCTGGCCCGGATTGCGGAGCCGGGCGCGCGGGCATGAAGACCTCCGGTGCGGGCGGTCGG
>CAITEM010000043.1 GCA_903891395.1 uncultured Hyphomicrobiales bacterium
CCGGCCGCCACGCCTTTGTGCATAAGCTGGAAGAGCTCGGCTATCAGTTGGGTGCCAACCAGCTCGAGGACGCCTTCGTCCGCTTCAAGGCCTTGGCCGACAAGAAGAAGCAGATCTACGACGAGGACATTGAGGCCTTGGTGGATGAAGAGATTGCCACCGCTCATGACCGCATCAAGGTGCTGTCGTTGACGGTGATCGCCGGCACGATGGGCCCGCAATCGGCGACCCTCACTCTCGACATCGAGGGCAAGCACATCACCACGCAAACCACCGGCAACGGTCCGGTGGATGCCATCTTCCGTGCTATCCGCGAGATCGTGCCGCATGAAGCGAAGCTCGAACTGTACCAGGTGCATGCTGTGACCGAAGGCACCGACGCGCAGGCCGAAGTTTCGGTGCGGCTGTCGGAAGAGGGGCGGGCCTACACCGCCAAAGGCGCCGATCCGGACACTCTGGTCGCGTCGGCCAAGGCCTATCTCGGCGCGCTCAACAAGCTCACCAGCAAGCGGAACCGGGTGCCGGGCATCGAAAGCCGGATTCATTCGACTGATGTCGGCTGAAACTTATATTGGATAAGCGCTACAAATTGCCGCGCCTCTGACGAGGTGCGGCATTTTGCGTTGCAGCAATTTCCGCAATGCTCAACCGTACATCAGCGAAATGATAGCGCGATACCGCCGGTCGGCTATTGGTCTACTTGCTGCCACCTGCGTTTGATGCCATTTTTAAAAACAGAAAAAGCTGTCTGACGAAACCCGGGGAGGAAACTACCGATGCGCCACTGGATCATTGCTGCGGCTGCCGCCGCCATCATCGCTACGCCGACGGTTACTTTGGCGCAGACTCCGATCGTCATCAAATTCAGTCATGTCGTCGCGTCGGACACGCCGAAGGGCAAAGCCGCCGACATGTTCAAGGATCTCGCCGAGAAGTACACCGGCGGCAAGGTCAAGATCGAAGTCTATCCGAACTCCACGCTTTATAAGGACAAGGAAGAACTCGAAGCGCTGCAGCTCGGCGCCGTGCAGATGCTGGCGCCGTCGAACTCCAAGTTCGGTCCCATCGGCATCAAGGAGTTTGAAGTTTTCGATTTGCCGTATCTGCTGCCGAACACTGCGGCGCTGCGCAAGGTAACGGACGGCCCGATCGGCAAGCGTCTGCTGGGGCTGCTGGATTCCAAAGGCATGACCGGGCTGGCGTACTGGGACAACGGCTTCAAGGAAATGAGCGCCAACAAGCCGTTGCGCGTTCCGGCGGACTACAAGGGTCTTAAGTTCCGCATCCAGTCGTCAAAGGTGCTGGAAGCGCAATTCCGCTCGCTCGGCGCCACGCCGCAGGTCATGGCGTTTTCGGACGTCTATCAGGCGCTGCAGACCGGCGTGGTCGACGGCCAGGAAAACACGCCGTCGAACATGTACACCCAGAAAATGCACGAAGTGCAGAAGTACATGACCCTGACCAATCACGGTTACATCGGCTACGTCGTCGTCGTGAACAAGAAGTTCTGGGACGGCCTGCCGGCCGATATCCGCACCCAATTGTCCAAGGCGATGGATGAGTCGACCGCGTTCGGCAACGGCAAGTCCGAGCAGGAAAATGCCGAGGCGCTGGCCGAGATCAAGAAGGCGGGCAAGACCGAGATCCTCATGCCGACCGCAGATGAGACGCTTCAGATGCGCAAGGCGATGGAGCCGATCTACGCCGACATGGAAAAACGCGTCGGCAAGGGCCTGATCGAAGAGGTCCAGCAGGCGGTCGCCACCGCAAGCCACTGATGAGGAGTCGGCCCCGGTGTCAGCCGGGGCCGTTTCTTTCTCGGTGCGGCATGGCGTCACCGCTTTCCGCATGCGGCAAAGAGCAACCGGCACCCCTTTGGCCCGCGTGAGAAATATCCCGCAGCATCGGCCGTTTTGGCGCGATTAAGGCAACGCGATGTTCCTTCGTATTCTCGATCGGCTTGAAGAAATTATCATATCGACGTTGATCGCCACGGCGACTTTGGTGATTTTCGTTGCGGTGGTGCAGCGTTTCGCGGTCGGCGTGCCGTTCCTGTATCCCTATTTCTACGACTTCAATCTGACGTGGGCGCAGGAACTCTGCATCTACATGTTCATCTGGATGGCGAAGTTCGGCGCGGCTTACGGCGTGCGCACCGGCATCCACGTCGGCGTCGATGTCCTGGTCAATCAGCTCAATCCGGTGTGGCGGAAGAAGGTGACGCTGTTCGCGCTGCTGTGCGGCGCGCTGTTCACCGGCATTGTCGGGACCATGGGGCTGAAATTCGTCGTCGAGTTGTTTCCGACCCAGCAGACATCGCCGGATCTCGAGATTCCGAGCTGGATCGTTTACCTCTGCATTCCGCTCGGCTCCTATTTGATGTGCTTCCGTTTCCTCCAGGTTGCCTGGGCCTATTTCTGGACCGGCGAGCTGCCGCATCACGATCCGAGTCATGTCGAGGGCGTCGACCCGGATGCGATGGCGCATGTCGAGGAAGCCTCCCGATGAGCGCTCTCATTATTTTCGTGTTGCTGTTTGCTTTGATGCTTACCGGCATGCCGATTTCGATTTCGCTCGGCCTTACGGTGCTCACGTTCCTGTTCACGATGACCCAGGTGCCGATCGAGAGCGTTGGCCTCAAGCTTTTCAGCGGCCTCGACAACTTCGGTATCATGGCGATTCCGTTCTTCATTCTGGCCGGCACTTTCCTCACCCGCGGCGGGGTGGCGAAACGGATGATCAATTTCACGGTGTCGCTGGTGGGGCATTGGCCGGGCGGGTTGGGGCTCGCCGGCGTTGCCGCGTGTGCTCTGTTTGCCGCGATCTGCGGCTCCAGCGTCGCGACCGTCGCGGCGATCGGCTCCATCATTCTGCCGGCGATGGTCGAACAGGGGTTTCCCAAGCGCTTCGGCGCTGGCGTGATTACGACGTCGGGCGCGCTCGGCATTCTGGTGCCGCCATCGATCATCCTCGTTCTTTACGGGGTATCGACCAATTCCTCGATCGGCGCGTTGTTCATGGCGGGTATCATGCCGGGCCTGATCCTAGCGCTGATGCTGGCTTCGGTGACCTGGTTTATCGCCTGGCGCAATAATTACCCGCGCCTGCCCAAGGCATCCTGGCGTGAGCGTTTGCGCGCCTTCCACGACGGCATCTGGGGCCTGATGCTGGTGGTGCTGGTGCTCGGCGGTATCTACAGCGGCGTATTCACCCCGACGGAAGCCGCTGCCGTCGCCGCGGTGTACTCGTTCGTCATCACGGTCTTTGTTTATCGCGAACTCAAGCTCAGCGAAGTGCCGAAGGTGCTTCTGCAGGCGGCAAACCTGAGCTCGATGCTGCTCTACATCATCACCAATGCGGTATTGTTCTCGTTCCTGATGACGCATGAGCAGATTCCGCAGGCGATGGCGGCCTGGATCGTCGAGCAGCATTTCAGCGTCTGGCTGTTCCTGCTGGTGGTGAACGTGATCCTGCTACTGGCCGGCAATGTGATGGACCCGTCGTCAATTCTTCTGATCATGGCGCCGATCCTGTTTCCGCTGGCGGTCAATCTCGGCATCAATCCCATTCACCTCGGAATATTGATGGTGGTGAACATGGAGGTCGGCCTTTGTCACCCTCCGGTCGGACTTAACCTTTACGTCGGCAGCGGTATCGCAAAAATGGGCATCAGCGAAATGACCGTTGCCGTGCTGCCTTGGCTGTGCGCGATGCTGATTTTCCTCGTCATGATTACCTACATTCCCGAAGTCTCGCTGTGGCTCCCGCGATTGCTCGGGGTCATTCAATAAGTGCGTTAAAAGTCGATCGCGGCTTGATGAACGCGCGTTAATGAAGATTGCGTTCGCGTAATCTCTGTCTAAACTTTAACTTGATATGGCGCGGCGGCGTATCATTATCCGAGGCAGCAAAAATGCTTTTGGAGGTTACGCCATGTGGAAAACTGTTCTCGCCGGTTCAGCCGCTCTTGCGATTGCCGGTTCTTCACTCGTCTACGCGCAGCAAGGTCCTGACCGTGGCCCGCGTGGCTGGCGGCCGAGCGCCGAAGATGTGAGCGCGTTTACGGACGCGCGCATCGCCGCGATTCACGCCGGCCTCAAGCTCAACGCCGATCAGGAGAAGAATTGGCCGGCGGTCGAGACCGCGCTGCGCGATCTTGCCAAGCAGCGTTCCGAACGCTTTGCCGCGCGCGCCAGCGCCGACCGTCCGAAAGATCCGATCGATCGGCTCAACCTGCGCGCCGACATGCTGACGCAAAGCGGCACCGCGCTGAAGAAACTCGCCGATGCCGCGAGCCCGCTCTACAAGAGCCTCGACGACGGCCAGAAGCACCGGTTGATGATCCTGGCCAAACTCGGCGGCCACGACATGGGCGGCAAGCATGGCCGCGGTGGTGAGGGCGGCTGGATGCATCGCGGCTCGCGCGGCGGCGAACGCGGCCCGATGGGTCCCGAAGGCGACCGTGACGGCGGCCCGCGGCCCCAGTAGCCTTAAACGAGAAGTGGCGTGCCTGGCGTGGTCTTTCCGACGCGCCAGCCACGGCCGGACAAGCCGCCGGGTCCGCCCGGCGGCTTTTTCATGTGTCGAGATTTCCTGAGGCAAATCTTGTGGTTAAGCAGGGGGCGTGCGGCTGGACACCCCGGCCTGCCTTTGCTAAGCGAACCTCGCTGGGCGGGTCTCCCGCCAACGGCACTCCGGGCGCATAGCTCAGTTGGTAGAGCAGCTGACTCTTAATCAGCGGGTCCCAGGTTCGAGCCCTGGTGCGCCCACCAATCATTTCAAACACATTGTTTGTGATTGGCCCGGAGAAGGTGCGGTTGACGGCCGCCTGGCCGTTTTGTCGCGTGCCGCGACTACCATAAAATCTCGCGATCTCTCCCGTTGGCCATAGCCTCCCGCACAGGCTATGGGTGGCCGTATTGCACGCCGTTGTGGCGTACGTTGGTTTAGGATCTGGACACGACCATGAAGCTCGGGCTCGACGGAAAAGTTGCCATCATTACCGGTGCCAGCCGTGGAATCGGTTTTGCCTGCGCGAACGAGTTTCTCGAGGAGGGCGCCAAAGTCGTCCTGGTCAGCCAGGACGCCGGGCGCAATGTGGCGGCGGCCAAATCGCTGGCCGCGACCGCCGGTGACCGTGTGCTCGGCATCGCGGCCGACTTGGCGGATCGCGCCGCGATGGACGACGTGGTCGCGCGCACGCTGAAGACATTTGGCCGCATCGATATTCTGGTGAACTGCGGCGCCGCTGTCATCGACGATGACTTCTTCAATCTGTCGGACGACGGCTTTGACGCTTTGTTCGAGAACAAGCTCAACGGCACCGCCGGGCTGATCCGGCGCGTGGTGCCGAACATGCGCGAGCGGAAGTGGGGCCGCATCATCAACTTCTCGGGCGGTGCCGCGCGCACGCCGAAGTCGGCCCGCATCGGCGTTGGGCTGAACAATGCGGCGGTGCTGACTTTGACCAAGGCGCTCGCCACCGAACTGGCGAAAGACAACATCCTGGTCAACGCCATCTTGCCGCAAGGCATCGCCTCCGAACGGCTGGCGCAGGCCATGACCACCGCGACCGCCGACGCGCCGGTTCGCAAGGTGACCAATCCGTTGGGCCGGGCCGGAACGTCGGAGGAAGTCAGCGGGCTTATTGCTTTCCTGGCTTCGGAGCGCGCCAGTTTCATCACCGGCGCGGCGTTCACCGTGGATGGCGGTGCCTATCCGTCGATCTAGAGACTTGGCGCGGGAGCGGAGCGATGTGCGAAGAGTGTGAAGATCCGAACGCCCTGCATCAAAGCTATGCAGAGAAGCGCAAGCGCATCAGCGCGGTCTGGAAGCCGAACCGCAAGGCCGGCAGACCTGTGGTCGTGAGCGCGCCGTCTGCACCCGCGGCTGCGCCCGGGACCCACGGCGAAC
This sequence comes from uncultured Hyphomicrobiales bacterium, assembly GCA_903891395.1. Classification (GTDB taxonomy): domain Bacteria; phylum Pseudomonadota; class Alphaproteobacteria; order Rhizobiales; family Xanthobacteraceae; genus Pseudolabrys. The sequence continues at coordinate 5,914 of CAITEM010000043.1, forward strand.
CGAGGTCCTCGCGCGAAGATTGAGCGCGTCCGCCGCGCTCCTTTGACGCGGCACGCGGCATCTCCGATATCGTCGGTTGACATTTTGCATTGTAGCAAAAATAGTGCGGCGTTGCACGGGCGCGCGCACGCCCCCGAATAACGACAAGCCCGTGAAAGGGCGTGAGTCACAGCGATTGGAAATGCCATGAACATCCCCCGCCGCCGATTTCTGCAGCTTGCCGCCGGCGCCGCCGCGCTTCCCGCGGCATCGCGCATGGCGTTTGCCGACACCTATCCGTCGCGCCCGGTGCATATCGTCGCCGGCTTCGCGGCTGGCTCCGCCTCTGACATCAACGCGCGTCTGGTCGGACAATGGCTGGCGGAGCGGCTCGGCCAGCCCTTCATCGTCGACAATCGCCCCGGCGCCGGCGGCAATATTGCCTCCGAGTTCGTCGTGCGGGCACCGGCGGACGGCTACACGCTGCTCTACGCATCGACGGCGTTGGCCATCAACGAGACGCTCTATGCCGGCAAGATGACCTTCAATACGCAGAAAGATCTTGTGCCGGTGGCCAGCGTGGTGCGCACGCTGGTTGTGATGGAAGTAAACCCTGACTTTCCGGCCAAGACGGTGAGCGAATTCATCGCCTACGCCAAGGCCAACCCGGGCAAGGTCAACTTCGCGACCATCGGCGCCGGCAGCCTGCAGCATTTGACCGGCGAGTATTTCAAGATGGTGACCGGGATCGACATGGTGCCGGTGCATTATCGGGGCGCGGCCCAGGCCATCCCCGATCTCATGGCTGGCCGCGTGCAGGTCATGTTCGATATCGTGGTGTCGTCGCTGTCCTACATCAATGCGGGCCAGACTCGTGCGATCGCGGTCGCCACGCCAAAGCCGCACGAATTGCTGCCCAAGATTCCGACCATCAGCGAAACCTTGCCCGGCTTCGAAGCCGGCGGCTGGCAGGGCTTCTGCGCGCCGTCCAAGATGCCGGCCGACATTGTCGACAAGCTCAACCGCGAGATCAACACGGTGCTGGCCGATGCCAAACTGAGAACGCGGCTTGTCGAGCTGGGTGGTCTGCCGGCTCCCGGCACGCCGGCCGAGTGGGGCCAGTTCATCGCTTCCGAAACCGACAAGTGGGGCAAGGTGGTGCGCGAAGCCGGCCTCAAGATCGAATAGGCGCTCACGCGCGCCGGCATCAATGGAAAAAGCCCCGGCTGCGCCTGACGCCGCCGGGGCTTTTTGCTTGAGAGCCTGGCTAGAGCGTCATTGCGCCGCCGCCATCGACGTACCAGGCCGTGCCGACGACGTAGCTGGCGCGTTCCGACACCATGAAGGCGACCACGGCGCTGACTTCGTCCGAGCGGCCCATGCGGCGGACCGCCACCTTGGAAATGCGCTGCTGGCGGACTTCCGATTCCGGCTGACCGGTCATCTGCGCCCATTCCGTCATCGTTTCGGTCTGGCGCTCGGTATCGATGATGTAGGGCACGACGGCGTTGATCAGGATGTTGTCCTTGGCCAGCTCGACGGCCAGCGCCTTGGTCAGGTTGAGCATGGCCGAGTTGTTGAGGGCGGCGGGGACCACGGTGAAGTGCGGTTGCCGTCCCGCCAGACCCGATACGTTGATGATGCGGCCCCATTTGTTCTTGCGCATGTGCGGAACCACGGCGCGGATGCAACGCGCCGCCGCGTTGAACTTCTGGTCCAGCAGGCTGGTCAGATGGGCGTCATCCATCTTGAAGAAATCTTGCGGGATCACGGTCGCGGCCGCGTTGATCAAGATGTCGATGCGGCCGAACTTCGCGGCGACCTGGTCGGTCATGGCGCGAATGGCGGCATCGTCGTTGACGTCGGTCGGAATGCCAATGACGCGGCCGGGATAGGTCTTCTCGAATTCCCGCACGGCGGCACCGTTGGCGTCGGGGCTCCTGCTGACGAGCACAACG
>CAITEM010000044.1 GCA_903891395.1 uncultured Hyphomicrobiales bacterium
ACGTATGCTTGTGGCCGCCGTCCTGCCAGACGGTGGTCGCGCCATGCCCCTTCGAGACATAGACCAGCTCTTCGTACATATGCTTCTGCGGCGCCGTCTTGGCGCCCGGCGGCAATTCCAGCACATACGCGTCGTTGACCGTGCCGCAACCATCGAGATGGACGAAGCTGGCGTTTGCGCCTTTAAGCGCCCACGGCTTGACCTCAACGGTATTGATATCCTCGACGAAGAAACCGCGGACGATCGGAATCCCCTGGGCTTCCTGCCACATCTTGTAAGTATCGAACCGCGGCGGGACCGAGCTGTTCGGGTCGACTGCTTTTTCCGTCTTCTCTTTAGCCATGGTTCCGCAACCTTTTTGCTTAAGCGTTCGATGAAATTCAGGCGACGGCTTGCGTCTCGGGCGTGCTCAATCCGATGCGTTCGTTGATCACGTCGAATTCGATCAAACGATTGATCTTCGGATCGCGCACGATACCAAGCGGTTCAGCGCCCTTCTGCACGGCCGCGATCTGCTCCTTGAGGAGTCTCCGATACAAAGCGACACCGTGATCCGCCGAACCGAGATTTTCTACCGAGCGATCGGCGATCCCACCTTGGGTCTCCCAAGCCATTGCGTCTTGAACGAGGACTTGATCCAACCGGTATTGTCCCTGCTCATCGCGCACGTGAAACGGCGCGAACGGCACATCCGCGTCGCCGCCTGTGCGCTCGGTAGCCGACGGCTCAAAATAAACCACGAACACTTGCGTGTGGGTGTCGTCGACCGGAACCCGGAACTGCAAGTTGTGGCGAATGGCGCCGTTGGCCTTCGATTTCGAAACATGGCGCAGGGTGTTCGGGAACAGTAGCGGATGCTGATCGATCTCAGGCTTATCGCCGGGTTTCTTCGGGGGAGTCGTGCGACGCTTCATGATGCCGTACTCGAACGGCAGGAATTCATGACCTTCCTCATAATGGCCGACCGATTTAGCGAGATGCGCTGTCACTCCGTGCAACCAATAGAGATGCGAGGGATCGACAGAGTTCTCCATCGCCTGCACCCAGTTGCACTCAAGAACCGACTGCACGTCGATCCAGCGCTTGCCGCGTTCCCAGGCGAGAACGTCCCAGCGCGGCAGCAACGGCACCGGATCGGGCCCGAGATAAGCGAACAACAAACCACCGAGTTTCTGCACCGGATAAGCCGGCTGGCGAATCCTGTTCAACATCGGCGTGTCTTTCGGCTCCGCAGGCATCTCCAGGCACTGGCCCGAAGCGGCGAACTTCCAGCCGTGATAAGGGCAGCGGATACCTTCGTCGTCGACGCGGCCATAAGCCAGCGAGGCGCGCCGGTGCGGGCATTGCTTGGCGACCAAGCCGTAGCCGCCTTTGGTGTCGCGGAAGAGAACGAGGTCTTCGCCAAGGATACGAACGGCCTTGATCGGTTTCTCCGCCGTCAGCTCGCCCGATGGTGCCACCGGCTGCCAATACCGCCTCAGCAACTCGCCTCCGGGAGTGCCGCGACCAACCTGGGTCAGAAACTGGTTTTCCTCGCGCGTCAGCATGGCTCTACCTCCGGCGTTTTCTGGCTTTGACCGATTTCGCGGGCTTTGCCGTCTTCTTCTTGGCCTTCTTTACTGTCTTCTTCTTAGTGGCTTTGCGAGCCGCCTCGTTGCCCGGCGACGGCACCTGATGGTGCATGCGATGGACGCGTCCGTCCTTGGAGGACGCCATCATGG
>CAITEM010000045.1 GCA_903891395.1 uncultured Hyphomicrobiales bacterium
CATGGCGCGGCGCAACAGGTCGGCGTCGCCGAGCGAGTAGCCCGCCAGAATCTGGGCGGCCTGCATCACCTGCTCCTGATAGACGATGACGCCGAAGGTTTCCTTCAGCACCTCTTCCATCTTCGGATGGATGTAGTCCGGCTGCTCCAGGCCGTGCTTGCGCGCGCAGTATGTCGGGATGTTCGCCATCGGACCGGGGCGATAGAGCGCGACCAGCGCGATGATGTCCTCGAAACGGTCGGGCCGCATGTCGAGCAACGCGCGGCGCATGCCGGCGCTTTCCAGTTGGAACACGCCGACCGCTTCGGCGCGCGCCAAGAGATCGTAGGTCTTGGTGTCGTCGAGCGGGATCGCGGTCAGATCGATATCGATGCCGCGGCGTTTCAACAACGCAACCGCGGTCTGCAATACCGTCAGCGTCTTCAAACCGAGTAAGTCGAACTTCACGAGGCCGGCCGGCTCGACCCATTTCATGTTGAACTGGGTGACCGGCATGTCGGACTTCGGATCGCGATAGAGCGGGACCAGTTCGGACAGCGCACGGTCGCCGATGACGATGCCGGCGGCGTGGGTCGAGGCGTGGCGCGTCAGGCCTTCGAGCTTGCGGGCAATGGCGAAGGCGCGTTTGACGGTCGGATCGGCGTCGGCTTCGGCTTGAAGTTTCGGCTCGCTCTCGATCGCTTGCGCCAGCGTGATGGGCGCAGCCGGATTTTGCGGCACCAATTTGCACAGCTTGTCGACCTGGCCATAGGGCATCTGCAGCACGCGGCCGACGTCGCGTAGCACGCCGCGCGCCTGCAGCGTGCCGAAGGTGATGATCTGCGCCACGCGGTCGCGGCCGTAGCGATCCTGCACGTATTCGATGACCTCCTGGCGGCGGTCCTGGCAGAAGTCGATGTCGAAATCGGGCATCGACACACGTTCCGGATTGAGGAAGCGCTCGAACAGCAGGCCGAAGCGGATCGGATCGAGATCGGTGATGGTCAGTGAATAGGCGACCAGCGAGCCTGCGCCCGAACCGCGCCCCGGGCCGACCGGAATGCCCTGGTGTTTGGCCCACTGGATGAAGTCGGCGACGATCAGGAAATAGCCGGGATATTTCATCTTGGCGATGACGGCGAGTTCGAAGGCGAGCCGCTCGCGGTATTCATCGACCGTGTGGCCGTCGGCAACGCCGGCCGACGACAGCCGCGCCTCGAGGCCGGCCTCGGCGCCTTTACGCAACTCCTCGGCCTCGTCAACGACGCTACCGCCTTCGCCGACCGAAAAGCGCGGCAAGATCGGCGCCATGGTGCGCGGCCGGAAAGCGCAACGCTCTGCGATCTCGACGGTCGAGGCCAAAGCCTCCGGCAGGTCGGCGAACAATTCACGCATCTCGACGCGGCTCTTGAAGCGGTACTCGGCGTTGACCTGGCGGCGGTCGCTCTGCGACACGACGCGGCCTTCGGCGATGCAGATCAGCGCGTCGTGCGCTTCGTGATCAGCGACGGTGGCGAAGAACGGCTCGTTGGTCGCAACCAGCGGAATGTTCTTGGTGTAAGCGAGATCGATGAGGACCGGCTCGGTCATGCGCTCGTTCGGCGTGCCGTGGCGCTGCAATTCGACATAGAGCCGATCGCCGAACAGGCGCAGCAGCGAGTCGAGCCGCGAATTGGCAAGATGGCTCTGCCCGGAGGCGATGGCGGCATCGAGCGGGCCGCCGGGGCCGCCGGTGAGCGCAATGACGCCTGCGGTGTCGCCCTCCAGCCATTCCAGCTTGACGCGCGGCGGCTCGTTGTCCGGCGACTCGAGGAAGGCGCGCGACGACAGCCGCATCAGGCTGCGGTAGCCGGCGTCGGAGGCGGCCAGCAGCACGATGCGCGAGCGCTCGGTCTGGATGTTGGCGCTACGGGCGCCGTGGTCGGTGTCGCCGAAGTCGATGGCCAGCGCGCAGCCGATGATCGGCTGGATGCCGTAACCGGCGATCTTTTCTGAGAATTCCAGCGCGCCGAACATGTTGTCGGTGTCGGTCAGCGCCAGCGCCGCCTGCTTGTCGGCCTTCGCCAGCTCCGCCAAACGCGCGATCGGCAGCGCGCCTTCGAGCAGCGAATAGGACGAGTGTACGTGCAGATGCACGAAATCGAGGTCGGACATGGTGGCTCGGCGTTTGGGTGATTCCCTAGAGTCACCAGAGTGGGGACAGGACCCGCTGAAGTCCACCGCGCACCCCGCTCCTTCCCCGTCATCCTGCGGCGTAACGGACCGTAGGCCCGGCTGCGGGCCCTAAAAGGCGCCCTCAGACCGGCCATGACGGACACGAACGCCACACGACACTCACACAAAGCCTACGCCATCGACTCAACAAACGCCACTAACTCACTGACGCCGCTACAGATTGCTGAACACCTGCGACCAGATGAACACCATCCCCACGAACAAAGACAGCGACGCCAGCGCAGCAGCCTCTTGAACCACGACCTTCAACATTGCTCTTCTCCCCAAAGAACGTAGAGAGAACATAGTTCATGTTTTGTTCTAGAGTCAAGTGCCGCGAATTATCCCTTCACTGGGCGCTTTTCGGCGCCGGCGCGGCCGGCTGCGCCGCAGTCCCCGGCTTGGCCGGGTCGGTTGTTTTATCCGCTTCGGCCTTGGCGCGCTGAGCGCGCTCGTATTCGGGGTAGCGAGGGTCGGACGGACGTGGCGGGGCATCCTCCGGCAGGCCGCCCATCCAGGTCGGCGTGTTGTCCGCCATGAACGCGCTGGTCGCGCCGCAACCGCACAGCATCGGCACCAGCAGGCACAGGGCGGCAATCGTGGCCGTTCGTTTGGGCATCGCGATCCTGGGGTAAGAGCATTTCCGATTTGAGCAAACGTACTGCCGTACCGGCGACCGCGCGAGCGACAGTCAACCGGCACGCCCGCCTGATTGCCCGCAAGCGCGGCTATCGTAAGGCCATTCTAGTCTAACCCCGCGATTCGAAAGGTTTTTTTGACAAAAGCTGGGAATCGCCTCAAATGACGTCAGCCGCAACACACCTCCAATCGAGGGTAGAAAATGTCTCACATTTTCAGCGTTGACGTGCGTTTGGTCATTGCCCTGCTCGCGACCCAGTTGGTCTTCAGTCTTTATGGCGCCGGTCTGCGACGGCCGTTCGGGTCGCTCGCCACGATTACCGAGCTCCCAATATC
>CAITEM010000046.1 GCA_903891395.1 uncultured Hyphomicrobiales bacterium
CGGCCAGATCGGCCGACTGTTGTTTTCGCTCGGCTCGCATTTCTCGCTGACCTCGCTCGGCGCCGCGCTGGTGTTCGCCGCGGCGTTCTTCGTCTGGCAGCGGCTCAAGCGCGGCCGCAAATTGCGCTGGCGCACGATCTGGCGCGCGCTGTTTCCCAGACACATCGTCGCCAGCAGATCGAACCAGGCCGACATCGGCTATCTGTTTTTCAACGTCTTCGTGTTCGGCGTAGTCTTCGGCTGGGCGGTGCTGTCCTATCAATCCATCACCAATGGCATCATCGCCGGCATGGTCGCGCTGTTCGGCCCGGTGACGCCGTCGGCGCTGCCGAGCTATGTGACGCGCTCGATCATCACCGCGATGCTGTTTCTGTCCTACGAACTGGGCTACTGGTTCAACCACTGGCTCAGCCACAAGGTGCCGGTGCTGTGGGAATTCCACAAAGTGCACCACAGCGCCGAGGTGCTCACCCCGCTGACCAACTTCCGCGTCCATCCGGTCTACACTTGGATCTTCGCCAACATCCTTGCGGTGTCGGCCGCGATCGCCAACGGCCTCGGCAACTACATGTTCGGCGACACGACCTATCAATTCGCGTTGAGCGACACCAACATCATTCTGGTGCTGTTCATCCATACCTACGTGCACCTGCAACACTCGCACATGTGGATCTCGTTCCAGGGGTGGCTCGGCCGCGTCTTCGTGTCGCCGGCGCACCACCAAGTGCACCACTCCGACAACCCCAAGCATTTCGACAAGAATTTCGGCAGTTGCCTGGCGCTGTGGGACTGGATGTTCGGCACGCTCTATGTGCCGGCCAAGGAACGCGAACCGCTGCAGTTCGGTTTTGCCGGCCGCGCCGACGCGCATACGGTCAAGGGCGAGCTGGTCGATCCGCTGATCCACGCCACCGGCCATTTCCGCAAGCTGATGCCGAAAAATTCAATGGACACGCCGGCGCTGCCGGTTGCCGAGCGCAAGCAGGCCTAGTACACGCGCTTCATGCGCACGAAGACCGTCACCGTTTCCGACAAGATGCAGAAGGGTTACCGCTACACCCTCACCGCTGGCACCGGCCGTGGCTTCGATCCCGAGTTCAAGCCGCAACTGACGCCGGCCGAGATGCTCAAGCTCGGCGTCTTCGCCGGCAAATACATGACGGACTGCCGCAAGGAATTTCCCGCAAGCTGGTTCACGGCCGCCAAGCTGGCGCCGAAGCGGCGCGATGTCTCGCTCAATTATTTCGGCGTCGACGCCAGCCAGCCGCTGTCGGTGTGGCGCGCCAAAGGCTGGCTGCACGAAGACGATCCGCGCGGCTGGTTCCAGTGGTATTGCCGCTATTATATGGGCCGCCGGATGCCGGACGAGGACCGGCGGCAGATCGGGCGCTGGAAGGCGATCCGCCGCCACGTCCGGCAGGTGCAGATGAATTGCGAACCAGGCGACGTGTTCTGCCGCCCGCGTCAGCGCCAGGCGCTGTTGCACTGGGCCTATGACAGCCGGAAGATCTAGGCGCTTCTTTTTTATTCCGCCGCGACCGGGCGCAGCCTGCCCCAGCGCGCGCGAACGAAGTCGATGGCAACGACGCAGAGCCCGGCGGCAAGCACCTGCCAGCCGGGACGGATGCCGGCATCGACATCGAACACGGTGTCGAGCACGCGCAGCGGCGACACATGAAAGGCAATGCCGATGCCGATCGCCTCGCCGGCAAACGTCAGCAGCGCCACCACGACGCTCAGCGCCAGCAGGCTCAGCGTCGACAGCTCGCCACGGCCCTGCCACCAGACCAGCACGCGATAGCCGATCAGCCAGGTGAACAGACCGGCGACGAAAACAGGCACGGTGACATCGGCCTTGGTCTGCTGGAAATAATGGATCAGCGCCAGCAGCGCGATGACATAGATCGCCTGATGCAGGCGGCGCCAGCGCAGGCCGCCGAGCCGTTTGATCATCGCGTCAGTCGACGTCGCGGTGAGCGCCGCAAGTCCAAGCCACGCCACAGCGCCGACGATCAAATAGACGCGATGCGTGATCTCGTGCACGACCTTCGACAGATCGTAGCCCTGATCGGCAACGAACAGTGAAAGATGCGCGACGGCATACACGAACGTACCGACGCCGAGCATGCGCCGCACATCGATGAGATTGCCGTAGCGCGCGACGCGCCGGAACGGCGTCACCGCCAGAGTCACGCCAAGAAAAACCAGCGTCCAGAATCCGGCGCGATGGATCAGGTCGTTGAGCGGCCGCGCGCCCTGCACGATGTCGTTGGCGTCCAACAGCGCCTTGGCGAGCGGAAGCAGCAGCAGCGCCAGCGTCGCCACGCGCAACGGCGACAGCCGTCCGCGCCGGTCGCGCCATACGTGCCACTTGGACTTCATCGTCGATGCCCGCGGAAAAAGACCGTCATTCCATGCATTATCAGCATACCGCACTGCACAATTCTACCTTTCGAATTTGGCAGAGCGTGATAGCATTTTTTATTCGCTCGATTCGTCACGACCGATCACAAGGTTGGACCGCAAAGCTGCCGCACCGGGCAACGACCCACGGCAGAACAGGGAGCAAGGAAGGCAGAAGAAGAAACCGTTGAGACGCACGCCGGGCCAACATCAGGAGGCCATCGATGTCGCGCACTCTGGTACACTCACTGCTCGTGCTTGTTCTGTCACAGGTCAGCTATCCGGCTTTCGCCCACCATGTGTGGATCAGCCGCGGCACGTTCAAAAATCCCGCCGGGGAATGGTGCTGCGGCGCGGAGGATTGCGGCGTGGTGTCGCCCGGCGCGGTGAAGGCAGGGGTCGGCGGCTATTCGCTGGTCGGGCCGGTCACTTATGGTGTCGGCGTTACCGGCAATGAATCCGACGGACCGACGCGGCAGGAAAATCTCAACGAAGCCATTCCGTACAGCCAGTCGCTGCCCTCGCCTGACGGCGCGTACTGGCGCTGCAAACGTCCGGACGGTTCGCCGCGCTGCTTCTTCGCGCCGAAGCCGGGAAGCTGAATTGTCTCAGTTTGAATCGCCGGGTGCTTTGGTGATGCCGAGCGCCAGCGCCATGATGATGGCTGTGCCGCCGAGCACGGCGGCCGCGCCCTTCACGTCGCCTTCCTGGAAAAACGCCAGGCCCGCGATGAAGACCGCGCTGACGGCCAGCGACAGCGTCCACCATGCCAGCCAATCGATGGTGTCGACGGGCTCATGCGAATCGCCGCCACGCCGGCCAAAATCGGTGCGGCGCGCGTCATCCTTCGAGATAGCTTTGGCGCGAGGTTTGTCGGGCACGCGGACAGGCATGGTCATGCCTCCATGAAATTGATTTGCTTGTTACAGGCAAAATCTGTGCCCGCGTTGTCGTAACGCAAGGGTTCGCGGTGAGTTCCCGCGCCACGCAATGCAGCTATGTTTAACGATTAGACACGCGGCAGCGGCCGGCCGCCGGCGTGCTTCGACGGCACTTTGACCCAGGCCTCGCCGTCGAGCACAACTTCACCGGCAACGATGCAACTGCAGGTCAGCCGCGCGCGAAAACGCTTCGGCACCAATTCGGCGACGGACACCGTTACCGCCACGGTGTCGCCGATCTTGACCGGCGCGCGGAAATTCAGCGTCTGCGAAATGTACACGGCGCCCGGGCCCGGCAGGCGCGTGCCGAGCACGGCCGAAATCAGACTGGCGGTATAAAGACCGTGCGCGATGCGCGTGCGAAACGGCGTCTTGGCGGCGAAATGTTCGGACAGATGAATCGGATTGCGGTCGCCCGTCACCTCGGCAAAGCCGACGACGTCGGACGACGCGACTTTCTTGGTCAGCGTCTCCGTCATGCCGAGCGACAGGTCTTCAAAGAACAAGGTCTGGAGCACCAGCATGGTTATGCGTCCTCCGATATCCGGGCGCGGCAGGCCGTCCATAGCGCGCCAATCAGCACGACATTGATCAACGCCAGGATCGTCAGCACGCCGATGGTCACATCGGCGCCGCGGGCCTCGATCAGCCAGGCGCCGGCCGACGGCGCGGCAGCCTGCACGATCAGGCTGGGAAACGCGAGCTTGCCCATCAGCCGCGGAAAGCGCCGCGGGCCGAACAGTGCCAAAGGCAACGTGCCGCGCCCGATCCAGGAAATGCCGTAGCCGGCGCCATAGATCAGGATGATCAGCACCAGAGCGGGAACACTGAAGAGCAGAAGCAGCAGCCCAATCGCCATCAGCGTGCACGACGCCACCATGGTCCAGATCGGATGGTAACTCTTGCCGAACAGCCGTTCGACCACGCGGGCGCCGACCTGGGCAGGGCCAAACAGCGCGCCAAGACTGACGGCCACGGCGTAGTCTACTCCCCTCGCCTGCAGAAAGATCATGAAGTTCACGATCACGATCGAGCCGATGCCCGCGGCGATCGACAACAGAACGGCTAGCAGCGCAAAGATCAGCGTTTCATTTTCGATGCGCGCGGGTTCGGCCCGCAGGTCTGGATTGTCCGTCTTGTCAGACACGGCGCGCGGCACCGCCCGCCTGATCACCGACATCTGCAACGGCAGCGCGATCGCCAGATGCAGTCCCGCATAGATCAGGCACGCGACCCGCCAGCCGGCATGATCGATCATGAAGGCGCTCAGCGGCCAGCAAACGGTGCTGGCGAAACCGCCGAACAAAGTGAGGTTGGTGATGGGGCCGCGCGCGTCATGGCCGTAAAGCCGGCCAAGCGCCGCGAACACGGCATCGTACAGCCCGGTGCCCATGCCGATGCCGATCACAGCCCAGGCCAAAAGATAGAGCGGTAAATTCGGCGCCAGTCCGGCGCCGGCCAGACCCACGGTAAAGAACAGCGAACTGGCCAGCATCACCGGACGGCCGCCGTGCCGGTCGATGATGCGGCCGACTTGCGGCGAGATCAGGCCGGCAACCAGCAGCCCAATCGACGTGCCGCTGACGACCCACGCCAGCGGCCAACCGGTATCCGCGACGATCGCCGTCGCGAATACCGCCGGGAAATAAAACGACGTTCCCCAGGCCAGGATCTGGGCAAGGCCGAGCGCGGTGATGACGGCGCGGCGATCGAGTTCGCCGTTCTTGTCCGTCAAACGCAAACCCCGCCTAGCTCACCTGATCCATACCCCTGGATTTAAGCACGCGGCCGGCATCGGGACCGGACAGGTATTTGAAGAACTCCTGCGCCGCTTCTTTGTCCTTGGCCGTCGCACTGAGACCGGCGGCATAGACGGTGCTGTTCTGGATTTCCTTTGGCAGCGGGCCGACCAGCGTCACACCCTTCACCGGCACGATTTCGCTGATCTGATGAACGCCGAGCTCGGCCTCGCCGCTGACGATAAGATCGGCGACGTAACCGCCGTTCTTCAGCTTGGCCTTGGCGCGGACTTGGTCGGCGATGCCCAATTTCTCCAGCAGCTTGTCGAAATAGATGCCGCTCGAGCCGCCGCTTTTCGGGTCGATATAGGCGACCGTCTTGGCCGCCAGCAGCGCCTTCTTGAAAGCCTCGACTGTGCTGATGTCCGGCTTCGGTGCGCCCTCCTTCACGACGACGCCGACGCCGACGCTGGCCAGCAGTTGCTTGCTGCCGGGCGCCACTTTGCCGGCCGCGATAAACTCGTCGACCATGCCGGGCGTAATAGCGACAACGTCGAAGGTCTCGCCGTCCTCGATCCGCTTCTTGAGTTCGCCGACGGTGCCATTGTCGACGACGACTTTATGGCCGGTCTGCTTCTCGAAGTCCGGCACCAGCGCCAGCACCACCTGCTTGAAGGCGCCGGCCGACAGCACTTTGATCTCCGACGCGGCGGCCTGCGACAGGCCGCCGAGGCCGAGAACAGCCGCGACGATGGCGGCACGGTACATATGCGATTTCATTGGTCTAAAGCCTCCCTGCAAGCCGGCAATGTACACGACGGCAGGCCCGTTTGGGCCGGTAGCGGCGCCATTTCGCGATGCGTGCGTTTCACGTGAAAAAGAGAGCGCCAGAATCGTTCGAATTTTAACTTTCTCTTTACCAATCAGCCCCTTGAGCTATGCGTTTTAGGATTAGCTGCAGCGCAGCATAGTTCCTGTTCAAAAGCCGTTTTCGGACTATTTTGCGTGTATTCGAACAACCCGCTCAGATTGAACCTCCGAGCAGGATCAGAGAAAGAGAACTGCCATGTTTGCCGCCCTCGTCCGTTTCATCCAGTCCTGGAAGGACTACAACCGCAGCCTGAACGAGTTGAACCGCCTCGGCGACCGCGAGTTGGCCGATATCGGCGTCAGCCGGTCGGACATTCCGCGCCTTGCCTGGAACGCCGCTCAGCACCGCTAAGCCTGCCGCACATACCCGTCGTAAGCGCCCGCATTATTGCGGGCGTTTTCGTTTTTGGGCTAGTCGAGCGTTTCCCAGAGCGCCAACGGCATGACCTCCGGTGGCTGGCCGTAGCCCCGGGTCCAGGAGTCGACCGACCAGCGTACGCCACTGGCCTTTTCGATGAGGACCGCGGTGGCATGCGGCGGCCGGCCATCGAACAGATGACCCCGCGCCTCCGGCGGGTCGACGTCGTGAAACCGCAGCAAATGCAGTTCCTCCAGCACCAGCAGCAGGCTAGTGGTGTTGCGGCTGGAGTCGATGCAGTCGAACTGGTCCGCCTCATTCATATGGGACATGCCAGCGCGGGCGACGTGGCCCTTGGTGCCCGCGTCCACCGCGATCCGCCGATCGAACCAGGCGCCGGCCGCGGCAACCGCCCGCCGTTCCGCCGCCGCGGAGCCGTGACCGGCGACGAGAAAGCGCGTCAACGTGGCGCGATCGGCGCCGGAGAAATCCACCTCGTTGCGAAATCGGCAGCCATAGCCGTGGCAGACGAAAACCGTTGTGGGCGTGGGCGCCGAAACGGAAAAGTCGGCATAAGTCGACTGCACGACAGCCGATATATCGGCGCCGGCGGGCGCCGAAGGCACCCACACGCAAACGACGGCGACAGCGCAGCGAAGCCACCCCGGCATGGGCACACCCCGGCCATTGCCGCCCGCCCCCTAGCGGCCTAGTTATCATCCGATGACAGCAAGCTCTTTTCAAGCGGTTCATATCATTGGCGGCGGCCTCGCCGGCTCCGAGGCGGCCTGGCAGCTTGCCGAACACGGCGTACCCGTCGTGCTGCATGAAATGCGGCCGGTGCGCGCCACCGCAGCGCACAAGACCGACGGTTACGCCGAACTGGTTTGTTCGAACTCGTTCCGGTCCGACGACAAGGACCACAATGCGGTCGGCCTGCTGCACGAGGAAATGCGGCGACTCGGCTCGCTGGTGATGCGCGCGGCCGACGCCAACCAGGTGCCCGCGGGCGGCGCGCTGGCGGTCGATCGCGACGGCTTTTCCGCCGCGGTCTCGGCGGCGCTCGAAAGCCATCCGCTGATCACCCTGGAGCGTGGCGAAATCGTCGTCCCGCCGGACGAATGGGACAGCGTCATCATCGCGACCGGCCCGCTCACCTCGCCCGATCTCGCCGCCACCGTCCGCTCGCTGACCGGCGAAGACGCGCTAGCCTTTTTCGTCGCCATCGCGCCGATCGTGCATCGCGACCGCATCGACATGGTGCAGGCCTGGTTCCAGTCGCGCTACGACCACGTCGGACCGGGTGGCACCGGCGCCGACTACATCACC
>CAITEM010000047.1 GCA_903891395.1 uncultured Hyphomicrobiales bacterium
GATCCCGACCACCGACGCCACGGTTGGCCGGCGGCTCATCGAGCTGCTCGGTCCTGCCCAACCGCTGACGACTTTCGGCTCAGGTGCCGGCGTGCTCGACATCACGCTGCCCGACGACAGCAACGTGCTCGCGACCGTGCGCATGCTCAAGGCGCCGTTCGGCCAACTCGCCGTCGTGCAATCGCGCGATGCGGCGCTGGCGTCCTGGCGCTCCATCACGACACTCACCGTGACCCTGTCCGCCACCACCGGCTTCGTCGTCCTGATCCTTGGCTTTGCCTTCCACTGGCAAGCAACACGCGCACGCGAAGCCGACATGATCTACGAAACCGTCCGCAGCCGCATCGATACGGCGCTCAACCGCGGCCGTTGCGGTCTGTGGGACTGGGATCTCGCCCGCGGCCGTATTTTCTGGTCGCAATCGATGTTCGACATTCTTGGGCTGAAGGCAAAAGACAATCTGATGCCATTCGGCGACGTCAGCGCTTTGGTGCATCCGGACGACGTCCAGCTTTACGAGCTCGCCACCGAACTCGCCGAAGCCAAGATGACCGCGATCGACCACGCCTTCCGTATGCGTCACGCCGACGGCCATTGGGTCTGGCTGCGCGCCCGCTGCGAACTGGTGCGTCAGCGCGGCGAACCCGGCCTGCATCTGATCGGCATCGCCGTCGACATCACCGAACAGAAGAGCCTGGTCGAGAAGACCGTCGCCGCCGACATGCGGTTGCGCGACGCTATCGAGACCATCCCGGAAGCCTTCGTGCTGTGGGACGCCGAGAACCGGCTGGTGCTGTGCAATTCCAACTTCCAGGAACTTCATGATCTGCCCGACGAGGCGATTCTGGTCGGCGCCTCCTATGAATCGCTCGTGGCTGCCGGCAGCCAGCCTGTGGTCCGCAACAAGGTCATCACCGGCGGCCCGACCGTGCCGGGTGCGCGCACGTTCGAGGCGCAACTTGAGGACGGCCGTTGGCTCCATATCAGCGAACGGCGCACCAAGGACGGCGGTTACGTTTCGGTTGGCACCGACATTACCGCGCTCAAGACCCACGAAGAGAAACTGGTCGACAGCGAACAGCGCCAGATCGCCACCATTGCCGACCTGCGCGCCTCGCAGCAACGCCTAGCCGAATTGGCTGAGAAGTACGCCGAGGAAAAGACCCGCGCCGAGGAGGCCAACGCCGCCAAGTCGAAGTTCCTCGCCAATATGAGCCACGAATTGCGCACGCCGCTCAACGCCATCATCGGATTCTCCGAGATCATGGAATCCGGGATGTTCGGCCCGCTGGGCGCCGAGAAATACAACGAGTACTGCAGCGACATTCGTGGCAGCGGGCAGTACTTGCTTGAAGTCATCAACGACATCCTTGATATGTCGAAGATCGAGGCCGGCCGCATCCGCCTCGACTTCGAAGACCTCAATCTCGACACGCTGCTCGCCGAATCCATGCGCGTAGTGTCAGCCAAGGCCGAGGAGAAACAACTCGAGGTATCGGCCCGGATCGCGCCCGACCTGCAACTGCGGGCCGACCGCCGCGCCATCAAGCAGATCGCGCTCAATCTCCTCTCGAACGCGGTCAAATTCACGCCCGCCGGCGGCCGCATCACCGTCCGCGGACGCACCTCGGACGAGTTTGTCGTGCTCGGCATCGCCGACAGCGGGATCGGCATCGCAAAAGACGCACTGGCGCGGCTCGGACGACCGTTCGAGCAGGTCGAGAGCCAGTTGACCAAGAGCCATCAGGGCTCGGGCCTTGGCCTGGCAATTGCCAAGTCACTGACAGAGCTGCACGGCGGCCGCATGCGCATCCGCTCCGCTCCGGGCAAAGGCACGCTGGTGGTGGTGCGCCTGCCGCTCAAGCCGCAATGCCCACTGCCGAAGGAAGAAGCGGCCTGATCTAAATCCGCTCATTGCCGCGAACATGGGAATCCAGAGTTAAGAACGAGATCCCCGCTTACGCGTTGACGAGCGAAGAGAGTGAACTACGCGCTCCCCAATATCCGCACGAAACTCGCCCGCACCTTC
The DNA here is from genome assembly GCA_903891395.1 of uncultured Hyphomicrobiales bacterium. Classification (GTDB taxonomy): domain Bacteria; phylum Pseudomonadota; class Alphaproteobacteria; order Rhizobiales; family Xanthobacteraceae; genus Pseudolabrys. The sequence goes on from CAITEM010000047.1 coordinate 2,030, forward strand.
GTCTGCGTCTCGATCAGCGTGGCGTCGAGCGTGGCAAAATCCGGTACGTCGGCAGCGCGCGCCAGCAGGCGCAATAATCCAGCGCCGGCCGTTTTTGGATCGAATGGGCCCGGCAAGCACAGCCGCAATATCTGCGTCAGGTCCTGATAAAACTGCACCGCCGGCCGTAGCACTTCGGCATCCTCGACCGGCAGCACATGCAACCGCCACGCCTTGTCCAGGACGCGTGCGGTCGAGGTATCGAGAATATCCGGCAGACGGTGCGCGTGGACGAGTTGCAGATACTGAGCGATGAACTCAAGATCGACCAATCCGCCCGCGGCGTACTTGATATCCCAGCGGTCGCTATCGCTCTTTTCAGCCGCGATAGCGGCCCGCATCTCGACCACGTCTCCGGCGATCACCTTGGCATCGCGCGGCCGCCGCAATATGCCGTGAATGACCTGCTCGACCCGCGCGCCGAACGCCGGCGACGCCGATACCACCCGCGCGCGCGTCAGCGCCATGTGCTCCCAAGTCCAAGCTTCGGTTTCCTGATAACTGGTGAAGCCCGCGATCTGCACCGCCAGCGGCCCTGCCCGCCCAGACGGCCGTAACCGCATATCGACGTCATAGAGGGCGCCGTAATTGGTCTGTGCCGTCAACGCGTTGATAAGCCGCTGCGTCAGCCGCGCAAAATACTGCCCGCCATACAGCTTACGCTTGCCGTTCGACTCCGGCTGCTTGTCGTCGAAATCATAAATCAGCATGAGATCGAGATCGGACGTCGCCGTCATCTCGCAGCCGCCGAGCTTGCCCATGGCCAGCACCGCGGTCTGCTCGGTCCGCATATGGCCGTAGGTTCCGGCGAAACGCTGCGACACCGCGCGATGCAGGGCGCGAATGACAGCATCGGCCAGCCGCGCGAAGGCCTCGCCGGCCTGGCGCGCCGTCACCGTCCCGGACAAAATTCGCACGCCGATCAAGAACATGTACTCCAGCCCGAACATGCGAATGCGTTCGAGCAGATCCTCGTCGTGACGCGATTGCGCCAGCGCCGCGTCGAGCCGCTGGCTGAGTTCGGCGTCGTCCGGCAACGCACCGAAAAAGCTCGGATCGACCAGCGCGTCCATGACGCCCGGATTACGCGCCAGCGTGTCCGCGAGCCGCGGCGCGATGCCCAGGACCAGCGTGATCAGCGCAACGAGCTCAGGCTTTTGCCGAAGCAATGACAGCAGCCGCGCGGCGGCATGGAGATTGCCGAGAAAATGGTCAAACTGGACCAGGGTTGCGCCGGGGTTGTCGGTGCGGCCGATATGTTCGAGTAGCACCGGCACGATTGCCGCAAGATGCCCGCGTGCCGCTTCGCCTTTGAGCGAGCGATGCTCTCCGCCGAGCCAATGGCGAATGATGGCAGAGGCTTCCAGCGGCTTGCGGAAGCCAAGCTCGGCCAGCCGATCCAGCGTCTTGCGGTCGTCGGTATCCGCCGGAAATTCCAGCGCGGCCTGATCGCCGCCCGGCGCACTTTCGAACAGCCGCGCATAATGCCGCTGAACCTTTTCAAGATGCCCGATGAAAACGGCGGCAAAGGCATCGCGGCTATCATAGCCAAGGAAACGGGCGAAACGTTCGAGGCCATCGCGCTCGGCAGGCAATACCTGGGTCTGTTCGTCATTGACCATCTGCAGCCGGTGCTCGACCGTGCGCAGGAA
>CAITEM010000048.1 GCA_903891395.1 uncultured Hyphomicrobiales bacterium
CAACCGCTCTTCGGCCAATCCCCCGGAGGTGACGGTGCCGGTGGTCACCAGCATGTTGACGCCGCGCGCGGCGATGCGCTCGATCAGCGGCAGCACGCTCGCCAGTTCGCCGACGCTGGCCGCGTGCAGCCAGATGAGAATGCCGTCCGGCCGCTGCAGACCGGCCTCACCACGCCGTTCCGAAACGCGCGCGCGATCCTCCTTGCCGCGCTTCATGCGGCGCCCTAGCAGCAGCGGCGCGATCGGCATCGCCGCGGCCGAGATCAGCCGGTAGACGCGCAGCGCTGCGGTGAGTTTCTCGGTCACGGCGTCCGTCCCCGGGGGCGATCGGCGGTATCGTAGGCTTGCGCGGTGATGCGGTTGAGTTCGCTTTGCAGAAACTGTCGGGTGCTCTCCAACGTCGCACTGTCGGCGTCGCGCGGCACTTTGATCGGCGCGCCCGCCACCAGCGCCATGCGGCCGAACGGCAGGTTGATCGAACTGCGATCCCAATTTTTCAGTTGAATGCGCCGGCTGCTCGCGATTGCCACTGGATAGATCGGCCGGCCCGAATGTTGCGCCAGCTTGATCACACCCATGCCGGCGATCCGCGAGATCTTCGGCACGTCGGCTGTGATGGCCATATTGTAGCCCTCTTCGATCGCCCGCAGCATTTCGGTGAAGGCCGCGGCGCCGCCTTTGCGATGGAATTCGCCGTTGTGCGCGCCGGATCCGCGAATGGTGCCGATGCCCAGGTGCTCGGCCGCGATGGCGTTGATCTCGCCGTCGCGATGCCGCGAGATCAAGACCTTGGCGCGGAATTGCTCGGCATTGCTCGGCTTGATGAAGGGCGCCATGAAATGCTGGCCGTGCCACATCGCGACGATGACCGGCGTTTCGACCATCTCGAAGATGTTCGGCGGGTCGATGGTCGAGCGGCTGGTCTTCCAGACGAACTTTAAATACCACGCCGCCGCCGTGCCGACGGCGCCCAGGAACACAGGCGATGCGACGATCCGTTTCTTTGAAAGCATCAGCAGCCTTGCGCGCCGCGACGGATGGGACAGATCAAAACCCAGGCCTCACTTCTAAATCGAGCATGATCCTTGCGCGCGGAGCGCCGGCAGTCGTCTGCCGATAGCGGATCAGCTTTTCGCGCCGCTGTCGGGATCGAGCAGGCGGTGCAGGTGAACGATGAAATAGCGCATATGGGCGTTGTCGACGGTCTGTTGCGCCTTCGCCTTCCAGGCCGCGTGGGCAGTGGCGTAGTTCGGATAGACCCCGACCATCTCCACCTTGTCGAGGTCCTTGAACTCGGAGCCGCCGAGCTCGGTCAATTCGCCGCCGAGGACGAGATGGAGCAGTTGTTTCGCAGTTACGGTATCGGGCATGGCGTGATCCTTCGAAAAAGTCCCGGCGGTGGACTCAAACGTCGGCGTAAGCGCCGAAACGGCAGCTTAAGCCAAGTTCGCGGTTATGCGAACTCTGTTTGGCGGCCGCGCACCAGATCGATGAGCGTGGCGTGACGCGAGGTTCCAGCGGCAATCAGCGCGCCATGGACGACGTGGGGCTGGTTATATCGCAGCGGGACGCCGTTGAAATCGGTCATCGCACCGCCGGCTTCATGAACCAGCAAATCTGCCGCTGCAAGGTCCCAATCATGGCTGCCCGGCGAAGCGATTGCCCCGTCGAGCCCACCATGAGCGACGCGGGTCAGGCGTAGCGCCAAAGAATGCACTTTGGGCTGGGGCAAAATATTCGGGGATAAGTTCTCCAGTCGATCGAGGTAGCGCTTTGGCCCGGCGAACTTGGCTTGGGCTAGTGCGGCGCCCGCGTTGGCCGTGATGGTTGCACCGTTCAGCGTCGCACCCCGGCCGCGCACCGCCAGAAACATCTCTTCGGTCACGGGCGCATAGAGCGCCGCCAGCACCGGACGGTCGTGCTCGACCAATGCAACCGAAACGGTCCAGTCGGGCCGTCCGGCAATGAAGGCGCGAGTGCCGTCGATCGGATCGACAATCCAGGCCGTCGTCATCGCACGGCCGGCCAGACTGTCTTCGGTTTCCTCCGAGAGCCAGCCGGCCGCCGGTGCCAGCGCGCCAAGACGATGCTTCAAGAGATCGTTGACGGCGATGTCGGCCTCGCTCACCGGTGAATTGTCGTGACCCTTGGTCCAGCGTTTGAAGTCGCCGCGCGATGTGACACGCGCCAACTCGCCGGCCTCGCGCATGACGGCTTCAAGTGGCTCGCGAAGCTCACTGCCCGGCAACGGTCAGGCCCTCCAGGCGAACGGTGGGGGCGTTGGTGCCGTATTTGAACACAAGATCGTTGGCCGGCGTCAGGCTGCGGAAGATATCGAACAGATGTCCGGCAATGGTGACTTCGCTGACCGCGTAAGTCCGCTTGCCGTTCTCGATCCAGAAACCGGAAGCGCCGCGGCTGTAGTCGCCGGTCACGCCGTTGACGCCCGAACCGATCAAGTCGGTGACGTAGAAGCCGTCGACGATGTCGGCGATTAGTTCTTCGGGTGTGACGGACCCTGCTTCGAGATGCAGGTTCGACGCGCCGGGTGAGGGGCTGGACGAGACGCCGCGCTGCGCGTGTCCGGTCGTGACCAGACCGAGCTCGCGCGCGGTGGCGCTATCGAGTATCCACGAATTCAGACGGCCGTCGTCGACCAGGGCCAGTTTCTTGCCGGCGACGCCCTCGCCATCGAACGGCCGTGAGCGCAAGCCGCGTCTACGCAGCGGATCGTCGATGATGCGAATTCCGCTGGCGAACAATTGCGCACCCATCTTGTCCTTGAGGAAGCTGGTCTTGCGCGCGATTGAGGCGCCGTTGGCGGCGCTCGCCAGATGCGACACCAGCGAGCCGGCGACGCGCGGATCGAACACAACCGGTACTTTGCGGGTGGTGACCTTGCGCGGATTGATACGCTCGATGGCGCGTTCTCCGGCGCTGCGGCCGATCTTTTCGGGGCTCTCCAGGTCGGACGCATGCAGGGCCGAGGAATAGTCGTAGTCGCGCTCCATGCCGGTGCCGTCGCCGGCGATCGCCGTCATCGAGACGCCGTGGTGCGAGCCGAGATAGGCGCCGCGAAAGCCGTGGCTGGTCACCAGTACCATGCCGCCGATGCCGGCGGAGGCCGAGGCGCCGCCGGACTTGGTGACGCCTTTGACCGAAAGCCCGGCTTGCTCGGCCTCGCGCGCCATGGTTTCGAGTTGTTTAACCGCAGGCAGATCCGGATCGAGCAAATCGAGGTCGGGGAATTGATGCGCCAGCAACGCCTCGTCGGCGAGCCCGGCATATTTGTCGTCGGGCGCAACCCGTGCCATCGCCACCGCGCGTTCGGCCAGGGCCCGCACGTCGCCTGTTAAGTCATTGGTCGAAACCACGGCTTGCCGGCGGCCGACCAGGACGCGCAGGCCGAGGTCGTCGCTCTCTGAGCTTTCGGATTCGTCCACCGCGCCGTCGCGCACTTCGACGCCAAGCGACAGCGAGCGCACCGCCACGGCGTCGGCTGAATCGGCGCCAGCGGTGCGCGCGGCTTTCACCAGGCGCTCGGCGCGGTCGGTGAGGACACTCTGATCGAACAAAGAGGTGGTGGCTGCGAGCATGTGAACTTTCAATGCGGGGGCCCTCAAAGCGGGACCGAATAGTGAGTCGAGTTCGTAGCGCTAAAGTGGCGCTTCGGTGCCGGGGGCGCAACCGCCGGTCCGGACATTTTGCGGGTTGAAATCAATACCTCGTCAATCATGGTTGGCAACGCGCCGTCAATCATGCGGGCGAAAGCGCGGCGCGTTACGGCCAGTTAACCCCGTACCTTAAGCGATTTCCGACGCCATTAATCCATCATCTCCGAAGCGACCGGGCGAATAAGTTCGGCGCGGGAGATTGAGGCGTCAAATGCGAAGTGGCGTAAAGCCCGCCGGGTCGGGCCGCGGAACGCGGCTCGACCCGTTCAGCCTGCCCGTGCAATTTGCGGCAAAAGACGCCGCGGCCGACGAACGGGTGCGGCATGTCGAACTGCACCGCGAGCGCGTGGTGGTGCGGCGCTGCCTGTCCGGCATGCGTATGGCGCTCAACATGCCGGTCTCAGCCTTCATCGGCGTCGCCGTAAGGCTGACGACGGGCGAGGGCGGTCAGGCCCTCTCGGTTATCCTGGAACACAAGGATCCGTCGCTGGCGCTAACATTGTTCATGAGCACCGAAGCCGACGACGCTTTCGCGGAGTGGCGTTCCTGGGGCAACGTCCTCGGACTTCCGCTGCTGGTCGAAGACGAAGGCGCTTTGCGCGAACCTTTCGCGCGCATGGGCGGGGTGCTGATTTTCCGCGTGCGCCCGCGCCGCCGTCGCCATAACGCCATCAAGTCCCGTCGTGCGACCATGTCGTTTCGCCGCGCCACCGGAAAAATCACCGAAGCGACCGCAGTGTATCGCGGCGAGCGCGAGATCATCGCGAGAAACTGACCGGCAGCGTCATCTCCGCGACGGCGTGGGGGATTCAGCTTTTATTTACACCGCTGCAGCTTAAGCGGGCCGCCCGGATTCATATTGAGTTCGAGGTGGTCGGCGTCAATCTTGCTCAGCGTGTAATTGACGCGTGCGTTGCTGATCTGCCCGGTGGTGAATTCATCGACGACGCGAAAGCTCGCCGTGCCTTCGGCCGAAACCGACTTGAGCCGGTAGGCCGGTACGCCGCCTTTGCTGTCGGTGCGCGTTTCGCCGTTGAAAGCAATCACGCGCAGCTTGCTGCAATCCACCGGGCCTTTGTCAGACGTTGCGGCCTGGCCCCATTTTCCCGACACCGGATATTCGACGGCGAAAGCCGGCGCGGTGAGGGCGAGCAGCAGCGTCGCGGGGATAAGGATGTTGCGCATGGCGTCAGAGTCCGCCTCGCCCGGCGCGAAATCAAGCGTTATCCAGGCGCTATGCTTAACAGTGGATTGCCGCGGCTCGTTACTTTTTCCGATAGGCCGCAAGAAAGGCACGCACCGCGATACCGACGACATAGCGGATGCGCTCGACCGGCGGCGGCGGCGGCGCAAAGTTGAACAGTACCGGTTTGAACAAAGTCGACTGGCAGGAATCGAGGAATTGCGCGGCCACGATTTCGCAGTCCGCGATCTCGAGAATGCCGGCGCGGACCTGCGCTTTGAGATAGGAGGCGAGGCGGTTGATGCCGTTCGCCGGGCCGGTTTCGTAGAACGATTTGCCGATTTCCGGCATGCGTTCGGCGATCGCAATGACGATACGCAACGAAGAGGCTTTGCCGGGGCTGCAAAGGAACGTCACAAACTCCTGGCCGACACGCGTTAACACGGTTTCGACATCGTGGTCGGCTTCATCGAGCAGGAAGGCGCCTTCGGCGTGGGTGCAGCATTCCTGCTGGACGATGGCGGCGAACAACTCTTCCTTGTTCTTGAAATAGACGTAGAGCGTGCCCTTGGAGACGCCGGCGGCCTTGGCGATGTCGCCCATGCTGGCGGCGTCGAAGCCGCGTGACAGGAAGACCAGACGGGCACCATCGATGATCTGGCGCCGTTTGGCGCTGTCTTCGCTGCCGTCGGCAAGACGGTCAGTTTGCCGTTCAAGCACCAAAGTTTCGCTCATTTAGGCCTCCTGCGGCGGTCGAATAGGGCGGATTTGGCAGAATCGTCCCGAATCCGGTCCGTCGCTCATCCCTATATGCACTATGTTATACTAAATTTCAATGACCGAACCGTTCGGTCATTCGGAGATACGTCATGTTGCAGCGCTCGAAGATTTCGGACACGTCACGGCTCAGCGTGGTTCAGGCAGGGGCGGAAGCCCCGCGGCAGGCTCCGCCGTCTGAGGCCAAAGTGGAAGCCAAGGCCGAGCAGCATCCCGAGGCCAAGTCTGCGGAAGCGCCGTCGTCGGTGAAAGCAAAGGTCGGCGGCGCGCTGAAAGCGAACCGCAAGCGATTGATGGTCGGTGCCGCCTTGGCGATTCTGGCCGGTGCGGGCTGGTACGGCTACGATTACGCGACCGCCGGGCGCTTTCTGGTTTCGACCGACGACGCTTACGTCGGGGCCAACGCTACCACCTTGGCCGCAAAAGTGTCCGGTTACGTCGCTTCGCTCGAAGTCGATGACAATACTTACGTTCACACCGGCGATGTGATCGCCCGCATCGATGATGGCGATTACCAGCTCGCCGTCGCCTCCGCCCGCGACAAGAGTGCAACCCAGCAAGCGACCGTCGACCGCATTGGCCGGCAGATTCCAGCGCAGCAGGCGCAGGTCGAGCAGGCCAAGGCCCAACTTCTCTCCGCCAAGGCGCAGGCGACCCGCGCGCAATTCGAACTGGAACGCCAGCAGGCGCTGGCCGGCAAGGAATTCGCCAGCCGCCAGACGCTGGAGCAGGCGCAATCCAACCGCGACCAGACCGCAGCCGCGGTGCAGGGCGCGCAGGCCGCGGTCGACCAAGCCGCCGCCAATGTCGACGTGCTCAAGGCGCAGCAGCAGGAAGCCTCCCGCACCGTCGCCGAATTGCAGACCGCGGTCGCCAAGGCTGAGCGCGATCTTTCCTTCACGCTGATCCGCGCGCCGATCGACGGCGTCGTCGGCAACCGCGCGGTGCACACCGGCGATTTCGTGCAGACCGGCCAGCGGCTCGCCAGCCTAGTGCCGCTCGACGAGGTTTATATCGACGCCAACTTCAAGGAGACGCAGTTGGCGCGCCTGCAGCCGGGACAACCGGTCGCGGTCGACGTCGATGCCATCCCCGGTCACGAGATCGCCGGCGAGGTCCTCAGCGTCTCACCGGCCTCGGGCTCGACCTTCTCGTTGCTGCCGCCGGACAACGCCACCGGCAACTTCACCAAGATCGTGCAGCGCATCGCGGTGCGCATCCAGGTGCCGGCCGACGTCGCCGCGCGCCGCCAGTTGCGGCCCGGCATGTCGGTGGTGGTGAACGTGAACACCAAGCCTTCGGCGCTCGCTTCGCGCACGCCGGCCACGCGCCGCGTCGCCGAGACGACGAACACGACAGACGGCCATTCAACTCGGTGGTGACATTGTCATGAGTACCGTCACCACCCCTGACGCGCTTCCGGTTTCTGCCCGTTCCCCGACAGGCGGGGCCGGAAGCGCGGACACTTTATCGCCCCGCCGCTTGTGGGCGTTTCTCGCCATGTGCTTCGGCATGTTCATGGCGTTTCTCGACATCCAGATCGTCTCGGCCTCGCTCGCCGAAATCCAGGCTGGCCTGTCGGCCTCGGCCGACGAAATTCCATGGGTGCAGACGTCCTATCTCATCGCCGAAGTGATCGCGATTCCGCTGTCAGGCTATCTGTCGCGCGCGCTCGGCACGCGCACACTGTTTGCCGTCGCTGCGGCCGGCTTCACTTTTTCCAGCGTGATGTGCGGCCTGTCGTCGTCG
>CAITEM010000049.1 GCA_903891395.1 uncultured Hyphomicrobiales bacterium
GGACCCCTCGATGCTTCTGCGTATAAGTTCGATTTTTGTCGTTTTGATCGCCGTGATTTTCGGCGGCTTTTTTGCGTGGGCCTGGCATGGCGAAATCGCGCCGGTGCGCCCCGTCGAGGCTTCCACTTACGACCCCGCGATTGTGGCGAAGGGCGCGGCCCTGGTATCCATCGGCAGTTGCGCGGTGTGTCATACCCAGCCCGGCGGCAAGGCCTTTGCCGGCGGCTATCCGGTGGAGACGCCCTTTGGCACCCTCTACGGCAGCAACATTACGCCAGACCCCGATACCGGCATCGGCACCTGGTCGCAGGCCGCCTTTCGCCGCGCCATGCATGAGGGCGTGACCCGCAAAGGCGAGCATCTCTATCCCGCCTTCCCCTACGATCATTTCACCCACGCCACCGACGCCGACATCGACGCCATCTACAGCTACCTGATGACGCGCGATCCGGTGCAGCAGACGAACCGGCAGCCCGACATCCCCTTCCCGCTGAACATCCGCCTGGCGGCCGCGGGCTGGAAACTTCTGTTCTTGCGCCAAGGCCCGATCACGCCCGATCCCGCACAGAGCGCAGCGTGGAATCGCGGCGCCTATCTCGCCGAAAGCCTCGGTCACTGCGGCGCTTGTCACTCGCCACGCAACGCGCTCGGCGCGGAGAAGAAAGACGAGGCCTATGACGGCGGCATCGCCGATGATTGGCACGCGCCGGCGCTCAATGGCCATTCGCCAGCGGCGGCGCCGTGGACCACCGAGGCCGCATTCCAATATCTGCACAACGGCTGGGATGCCTATCACGGCCACGCCTCCGGCCCGATGGCGCCGGTCGCGGAGAACCTCGCCAAGGTGCCGGAAGCCGACGTCCGCGCGCTGGCGACCTATATCGCTTCGCTGTCGGGGACCGACGACAGCGCGAAAGCACAACGCGCCGACGTAGCGTTGCAGGCCGCGCGCCAGCGCACGCTGACCATCGCCGGCCTCGCGGCGCCGTCGACCACCGGCAGCGGCGGCGGCACCACCGATGGGGCGGCGATTTTCGCCGGCGCCTGTGCCACCTGCCACCGCAGCGGCGGTCAGGCGCCGCGCGCGCGCCCGGTCGATCTGGGCTTGAGCGATTCCATCAACGCGCCAGATCCCGGCAATCTGCTGCACATCATCCTGTCCGGCATTCATCCGCAGACGCGCGAGCGCGGCTTCATCATGCCGGGATTTTCCACCGCGCTGACCGACGCCCAGATCGTCGCCCTCGCCACTTACGTTCGCGGTCACTTCAGCGACAAGCCGCAATGGACCGGCATCGACGCGCGCCTTGCCCAGGCACGCCGCAAAACCGGCTCTTGAGAGGAAACCGCCATGGCGACCATCACGGTCAACGGCAAGCAGGTTAAAGTCGACGCCGCACCCTCGACACCGCTGCTCTATGTGCTGCGCAACGACCTCAAGCTCAACGGCGCCAAGTTCGGCTGCGGCCTCGGCCAGTGCGGTGCCTGTACCGTGCTGGTCGACAAAGAGCCGGTCTATTCCTGCCTGACGCCCATCTCGGTGCTGGAAGGCCGCCAGGTGACGACCATCGAAGGTCTCGGCACGCGTGAAGACCCCGGCCCGGTGCAGCGTGCCTTCATCGCCGAGCAGGCGGCGCAATGCGGCTACTGCATCCCCGGCATGGTGATGCGCACGCAGGCGCTGATCGAACACAAGCCGCACGCCAGCGAATCCGAGATCCGCGACTACATGGCGCCGAATCTGTGCCGCTGCGGCACGCAGATCCGCATCCTGCGCGCCATCCGCCGCGCCATGAACGAGATGCGCACCGCCAGCGCGGAGATTGCGCGATGAACGCTCCGCATTCACGCCGCACGTTTATTGCCGGCACTGGCGCGCTGGTCGTCAGCTTTTCGTTGAACCGCGCCTTCGCGCAGGAAGGCGGCGCCGCCGCGCCAAAGCCGCCCGGACCGAAACTGCCCGGCGACTTGTCAAAATTTCCCAAGATGGATTCGTGGATCAAGCTCGAGGCTGACGGCCGCGTCACGGTGTTCGCCGGCAAGGCCGAGCTCGGCACCGGCATCAAGACCGCCTTCACCCAGTGCGCCGCGGAGGAACTCGACGTCGCGTCCTCGGCCATCACCATGATCACCGCCGACACCGCGCTGACCACCGACGAAGGCTACACCGCCGGCAGCCATTCGATGCAGGATTGCGGCACCGCGATCCGCTTTGCCGCGGCCGATCTGCGCGCCATCCTGCTTGAACTCGCCGCGACACGGCTTTCGCTCGACGCCGCCAGCCTCAAATCCGCCGACGGCACGATCACAGCCGCCGACGGCCGCACCGTGAAATACGGCGAACTGGTCGAAGGCCTCGACCAGCATCGCGACGTGCGCGCCGAAACCGGCATCAAGAAGTCCGGCACCTTCGCCGTCATCGGCAAGCCGATGAATCGCGTCGATATCCCCGGTAAACTCACCGGCGGCGAAAGCTACGTGCAGGACATGCGGCCCGAGGGCCTGCTGCACGCCCGCGTCGTGCGCCCGCCCGCTTACGGCGCCAAGCTTGCCGGCATCGACACCGCCGCGGTCGAAAAGCTGCCCGGCGTCGTCAAGGTGGTGCGCGACGGCAGCTTCCTCGCCGTCGTCGCCGAGCGCGAGGACCAAGCCATTCTCGCCATGCATGTTCTGGAGGACGCCGCGCGCTGGAACGACACCACGGCATTGCCGAAGCAGAGCGACATCCAGAGCTATCTGCGCGCCTTGCCGAGCAGTGCCACCACCATTCTCGATCGCGGCACCATCGGCCAGCCTGGCGTCAAGGCGCTGCGCGCCACCTACAGCCGGCCGTACAAATCGCACGGCTCCATCGGTCCGTCCTGCGCCGTTGCCCTGTTCGACGGCGGCAACCTGACCGTCTGGAGCCACGGGCAAGGCATGTTTCCGCTGCGCAGCGCGCTGTCGAAACTGCTCAGCCTGGCGCCGGAACAGGTCCGCTGCATCCACACCCAAGGCTCCGGCTGTTACGGTCACAACGGCGCCGACGACAGTGCGGCCGACGCCGCGCTGATCGCGCGGGCTTTGCCCGGCCGGCCGATCCGCGTGCAGTTGATGCGCGAGCAGGAGCACGGCTGGGAGCCGTTCGGCCCGGCGATGTCGGCGCAGGCCTCGGCGGCGGTCGACGACAGCGGCAAGCTGATCGACTGGCAATACGAAGTCTGGAGCAACACGCACAACATGCGTCCCGGCGGCGCCGGCAATCTGCTGGCCGGCCAACTCATCGAAGCCGCGTTCAAGCCCGACGACCCGAAGCCGATCCCGCAGCCGGAAGGCGGCGGCGACCGTAATTCCATTCCGCTTTACGCGCTGCCGAATGCGCGCGTCATCAGCCGCTTCATTCCGCAGATGCCGATCCGCATTTCGGCGCTGCGCGGTCTCGGCGCCTATCTCAACGTCTTTGCCATCGAGAGCTTCATGGACGAAATGGCGGACCTGGCCGGCACCGACCCGGTCGAATTCCGCCTCAAGCATCTCGAAGATGCCCGCGCCCGCGATGTCGTCACCAAAGCGGCAACGGAATTCGGCTGGCAGCCGAACGCCAAACTGCCGCGCGGCCGCGGTCAGGGCTTCGCCTTCGCCCGCTACAAGAACCTCGGCGCCTATTGCGCCGTGGCGATGGATGTTTCGGTCGACCGCCAGACCGGCATCGTCAAGATCGGCAGGGTCGTCGCCGCCGTGGACAGCGGCGAGGCCGTCAACCACGACGGCATCCGCAACCAGATCGAAGGCGCCATCGTGCAGTCGGCAAGCTGGACGACACTGGAGGAAGTCACTTTCAGCGACAAGGAGATCACCAGCCGCGACTGGTCGAGCTATCCGATCCTGCGCTTCCCCGACATGCCCGACAGCGTCGACGTTCACGTCATCGACCGGCCGGACCAGCCTTTCCTCGGCACCGGCGAGGCCGGCCAGGGCCCGACCGCGGCCGCCATCGCCAACGCGGTGCAGCGCGCCACCGGCGTGCGCATGCGCGACCTGCCGCTGAACCCGGCTCGGGTGAAGGCCGCGATCGGCGTCTGATCACGGCCGTGAAAGTCGTCGCCGATTTGCTGGCCGAGGAAATGGACCAGGACCTCGAAAGGGCCCGTCAGAAAAGGTCGGCCTAGTTCCAAGGGGCCGCATTAAGTCCCCCAATCGCCCGCATTGACAGCCGGTCCCCAGCGCCTAGATTAGCCCCGTTCCGAGGGGTGCCCGCCGATTCCGGGCTGAGATAGACCCTTTGAACCTGATCCGGGTCATGCCGGCGAAGGGACGGAAAGAATGAACCAGCACGTCCGTGCGCGCACTCCCGCATCCGTGAGCATTGTCGGCGCCGGCATTGCCGGAACCTGGCAAGCTTTGCTGTTCGCCGAGGCGGGCTGCGACGTGACCGTCCATGAGCGCGGCAACGCCGCCATGACGGACAGTACCGGTCATTGGGCCGGCGGCATGCTGGCGCCGTTTTGCGAGAGCGAGACGGCGGAACCCCTGATCACGCGGCTCGGCCTGCGCTCGCTCGATCTGTGGCGCGATGCGCTGCCGGAAACGCCATTCAACGGGTCGCTGGTGGTCGCGCACGGGCGGGATCGCGCGGACTTCGCGCGCTTTGGCGAACGCGCGACCGGACACAAGCGAATTGGCGCAAAAGAAATCGCCGAACTGGAACCCGATCTCGACGGCCGCTTCCATGACGGCCTGTATTTCGCCCGGGAAGGCCACGTCGATCCCCGCCAGGTCGTGCCCGCGCTGCACGACAAATTGCGCACCGCCGGCGTAACCATCGAATTCAACTCGGAGGCGTCGCCGGACGATCTCGACGGCGTCGTCCTCGATTGCCGCGGCATCGGCGGGCGCGACGCCTGCCCCGAACTGCGCGGCGTCAAAGGCGAAGTCGCGATCGTCGAAACGAACGAGATTGCGCTGTCGCGCCCGGTCCGCCTGATCCATCCGCGCTGGTCGCTGTATGTCGTGCCGCGCGCCAACCACCGTTTCCTGATCGGCGCCACCACCATCGAATCCGAAGACCGCGGCGTCAGCGTGCGCTCGGCGCTCGAACTGCTGACCGCCGCCTATAGCGTGCACCCGGCCTTCGGCGAAGCGCGCATCGTCGATTTCGGCGCCGCCCTGCGGCCCGCTTTTCCCGACAACCTGCCGCGCGTCGTCGCCGGCAACCGCAGCATCACCGTCAACGGGCTTTACCGCCACGGTTTCCTGCTGGCGCCGGCGCTGGCCGAAGTCACCGTCGCGCATGTGCTGGGCACAAGCACCGATGCCGAGGTGGTGCGATGCGCCTGACCGTCAACGGCGAAACCAAGGACGTGTCGGCGCGCGACCTGCCCGGCCTGCTCGGCGAAATGGAATACGAAGGCACGCACATGGCGATCGCCGTGAACTACCAGGTGGTGCCGCGCGCGCGGTGGGCACAAACCGGGCTCAACGATGGCGACCAGATCGAAATCATCACACCCCGGCAGGGAGGATAGTCATGCAGGATTTTGTTTTCGTCATTCCGGGACGCGCCGAGGGCGCGGACCCGGAATCCAGGCACACAAACACAAACGATGTTGCTGGATTCCAGGTTCGCTCGCTTCGCGAGCGCCCCGGAATGACGACCTTTGAGAGTGCTCGGAGAGAATAAAAACGATGGTCGATTTTTACGGCAAACAATTTTCCTCGCGGCTGCTGATCGGCACGGCGCTCTATCCGTCGCCGGCCATCATGCAGCAGGCGATCCGCGCGTCCGGCGCCGAGATCGTCACCGTCTCGCTGCGCCGCGAGTCGTCCGGCGGCCGCATCGGCAACGCCTTCTGGGAATTGATCCGCGAACTCGGCGTCAGCGTATTGCCCAACACCGCCGGCTGCCGCAGCGTGCGCGAGGCGGTCACCACGGCGCAGCTCGCTCGCGAACTGTTCGACACGTCCTGGATCAAGCTCGAAGTCATCGGCGACGACGAGACGCTGCAGCCCGACGTGGTCGGTCTGGTCGAAGCCGCGGCCATCCTGCTCAAGGACGGCTTCGACGTGTTTCCCTATTGCACCGAGGATCTGACCGTGGCGCTGCGGCTGCGCGATCTCGGCTGTCGCGTCATCATGCCGTGGGCGGCGCCGATCGGCAGCGCGCGCGGCATTACCAACCGCGACGCGCTCAAGCTGCTGCGCGTGCGCCTGCCCGAGGTGACGCTGGTGGTCGATGCCGGGTTGGGCGCGCCATCGCATGCCGCCGCGGCGCTCGAACTCGGCTATGACGCCGTGCTGCTCAATACCGCCATCGCCAAGGCCGCCGATCCGGCCGCCATGGCGAAAGCCTTCCGGCTCGCGGTCGACAGCGGCCGCATCGCCTATGACGCGGGCCTGATGGGCGCGCGCGACTTCGCTTCTCCGTCAACTCCGGTCGTTGGGACACCGTTCTGGCATGCCGTATCCTGATCGCTTTTATCCGGTGGTCGACAGCGTCGCCTGGGTGCACCGCCTGGCGGCGCTCGGCGTCGGCACGATTCAAGTGCGCGCCAAGGACTTGAACCACGCGCAGGCCGTCGCTCTGGTGCGCGAAGCATGCGCCGCCGCGGCCGGCGCGAAACTGGTGGTCAACGACTATTGGCGCGCCGCCATCGAGGCCGGCGCCAGCCACGTCCATCTCGGCCAGGAAGACCTCACCGAGGCCGACGTCCCGGCCATCCGCCGCGCCGGGCTGACGCTCGGCCTCTCGACCCATGACGAGGCGGAACTCGACACCGCATTGCGCCATGACCCCGATTACATCGCGCTCGGCCCGATCTACCCGACCACGCTGAAGGTCATGCGCTTCGGCCCGCAGGGGCTGGAACGCATCGCCCACTGGAAACGCCGCATCGGCGCCATCCCGCTGGTCGCCATCGGCGGCATCACGCTCGAAAAGGCGCCTGCCGTCTTCGCCGACGGGGCCGATTCCATCGCCGTCGTCAGCGACGTCACCCGCAACACAGAGCCGGACGCGCGGGTGCGCGCCTGGCTTGGACACACGGCCCAAGCGGCCTAAACTCGCATTCCGCAGGAGACTACCCATGAACAAGCCGATCACCGCCGCCGATCTGGTCACCCCCAAGGTCACCACCGGACCGCTGCCCGCCTCGCGCAAAATCTACAGCGTGCCGGACGCGGCCTCCGACCTGCGCGTGCCGCTGCGCGAAATCATCCTCGAGCAGAGCGCCAAGGAGCCGAACGTTACGGTCTACGATACCACCGGCGCCTATTCCGACCCGGACGTCACCATCGACGTCGAGCAGGGCCTCGCCCGCCCGCGCATCGAATGGGTCAAAGAGCGCGGCGGTGTCGAGCAATATGACGGCCGCCCGATCAAGGCGGTCGATAACGGCAACGCCACCGGCAAATATCTCGCCCGCAACTTCCCGAACACGCCGAAGCCGTGGCGCGCCGTCGGCGATGCGCCGGTGACGCAATACGAGTTCGCCCGCGCCGGCATCATCACCAAGGAGATGATCTACGTCGCCGAGCGCGAGAACGTCGGCC
>CAITEM010000050.1 GCA_903891395.1 uncultured Hyphomicrobiales bacterium
CCTTTCCGGCGACCACCTTCGACGACAAAGAGCGCTATTTCCTGGGCGTCGAGAAATCGGCGACCGGGCGGGCGTGGCGCGACCGGCTCGACGAGCGCGGCGTGGCGCGCGCGTTGACGATCACGCAGCGTTTGGGCGTTCCCGAATTGCTGGCCCGCATCCTGGCCGGTCGCGGCGTCGAAGCCGATACCGCCGAAGCGTTTCTCGATCCGACCATCAAGCGGATGCTGCCAGATCCACACACGCTCACCGAGATGAAAGCGGCCTCGGAGCGTCTCGCCTACGCCATCGAGAAGGGCGAAAGCGTCGCCATCTTCGGCGATTATGACGTTGATGGCGCGACTGCGTCGGCGCTGCTGGCTTATTACCTGCGGCGCTGCGGCCTCGATCCGATCGTGCACATTCCCGACCGCATCTTCGAGGGTTACGGTCCGAACGTCGATGCCATCCGTTCCTTCGCCGAGCGCGGCGTCAAGCTGCTGGTCACGGTCGATTGCGGTACCACCAGCATGGAGCCGCTGACCGAGGCGAAAAAGCTCGGCCTCGACACGGTGGTCATCGATCACCATCAGGCCGACGAGCAGTTGCCGCCGGCGGTCGCAATCGTCAATCCGAACCGCGCCGACGATCTGTCGGGGCTCGGCCATCTGGCGGCCGTAGGATTGGTGTTTGTCACGCTGGTGGCGCTGAGCCGCGAGCTGCGGCAGCGCAATTTCTGGAACGCCACGCGCGCCGAGCCCGATCTGTTGTCGCTGCTGCATCTGGTGGCGCTCGGCACCGTCGCCGACGTCGTGCCGCTCAAGGGATTGAATCGCGCCTTTGTGGCCAAAGGCCTGATTGCCCTACGTCGCCGTGACAGTGTCGGCCTGACCGCGCTGATGGACGCCGCGCGGCTGTCCGGGCCGCCGGAAGCCTTTCACCTCGGCTTTCTGCTCGGGCCGCGCATCAATGCCGGCGGCCGCATCGGCAATGCCGGACTTGGCGCCAGGCTCTTGCTCGAAGAGGACCCCGTCGAAGCCGGCCGCATCGCCGGCGAACTCGACCGGCTCAACACCGAGCGGAGGCAAATCGAGGTTGCCACTGTCGAGCAGGCCGAAGCGGAGGCGCTGGCCGCGCTCGGCATCGAGGAGAAGGGCGCCGTCGTCGTCACCGCGGCGCAAGGCTGGCACCCCGGCGTCGTCGGCCTGGTCGCGGCGCGGCTGAAAGAGCGCTACGGCCGTCCGGCTTTCGCCATTGCCATCGAACCCGGCGGCATCGGCACCGGCTCGGGCCGCTCGATTGCCGGCGTCGATCTCGGCCGCGCGGTGCGCCAGGCGGTGCGCGACGGTCTGCTGCACAAAGGCGGCGGCCACGCCATGGCCGCCGGCGTCACGCTGCCGAAAGGCGGACTGGCGGCCTTCCGCGCTTTCCTCGAGGCGACGCTGGCGCCGTCGGTGGAGATCGCGCGGCGCGAAACCGCGCTGCCGATCGACGGTGCGGTCAGCGCCGGTGGCGTCGACCTCGCTCTCTGCGACATGTTGGCGCGCGCCGGGCCCTATGGCGCGGGCAATCCGGAGCCGACTTTGGCACTGCCGGCGCATACTTTGGCTTATGTCGATCCGGTCGGCGAGAACCACATCCGCGCGCGCTTCCGCTCCGGCGACGGCAAATTCGTCAACGCCATTGCCTTCCGCGTCGCCGGGACGCCGCTCGGCAAGGCGCTGGTGGATAACCGTGGCCGCGCCATGCACGCCGCTGGGCAACTGACGGTCGACCGCTGGCAAGGCCAGGAGCGGGTGCAGATGCGATTGACCGACGTGGCGGTGAGCTAGGGAACTCCAAGCGCCGGGCGGGATTGCCTTGCCATGAGCCGGGCCTTTGTCAAAGAAACCGATACGGTCGAGCCGCTGCCGGAGCGGTCCGTTTCGCCCTATCCGAATTATGTCTCCGCGGCCGGTCTCGCGGCGATGGACGCCGAACTTGCACGCCTGACCGAAGGCTATGCCCGGGCGCAAGTCGCGGATGACCGGGATGCGCTGGCGAGCATTGGCCGCGACCTGCGCTATTGGCAGCAGCGCCGGGCCAGTGCGGAGTTGTTCACGCCGTCGCCCGAAACCAGCACGGTCCAGTTCGGCTCAACCGTGACCATTCGTCGCGACGACGGCCGGCGGCAAGGCTGGCGGATCGTCGGCGAGGACGAAGCCGACCCGGCCAAAGGCAGCATCTCCTACGTCGCTCCTTTGGCGCGGGCCTTGATCGGTAAAGCCGTCGGCGACGTCGTCAGTGTCGGTCCTTCGGAGGCCGAGATCGTCGCTATCGACGCGTCCGCATAAGCCGATCTTGTCAGGCGGCGGCCGGGCTGGCATTGATCCGGCACGCGCCAAGCATTGATCAATCAGAAGGCGCGGCAGGGGGATTGCGATGCGCGCGATGAAATTGGCGGCCGGTTTTGTCATGTTGGCCGCCAGCGCGGGCGCTTCGGTGCAGGCGCAGACCTTTCCGGCGCGCGATATCACCTTTCTGGTTGCCTTTGCGCCGGGCGGCGTCGCCGACACCGTGGCGCGCTTTGTCGCGCAGGGCGTGTCCGCCAAGCTCGGCCGCACTGTCATCGTCGACAATCGGGGCGGCGCCGGCGGCAATATCGCGGCGGCCGCGGTCGCGCGCGCGGCGCCCGACGGTTACACGCTGCTGGTGACCACGACGGCGCTGGCCATCAACGAAACGCTGACGCCGAACAAGGGCTTTGCCGCGACTGACCTCAAGGCCATCGCCATCGTTGCCTCAAGCCCCGAATGTCTCGCGACCGGCGAGGGCAATCCGGCCAAGAACCTCGCCGAGTTTCTAAAAGATGCGCAGGGCAAGAGCATCAATTTCGGCACCGCCGGCGTCGGCAGCGGCTCGCACATCGCGGCCGAGTATTTTCTGAAAGTGCACGCGAAGATTTCGGCGGTGCACGTGCCGTTCAAAGGCGGCGCGCCGGCCATGAACGCCGTCATGGGCAACCAGATCGAGTTGCTGGCGACGACGCTCGGTGGCGGCCCGGCGGCGCAGATCGCCAGCGGCAAACTCAAAGGTCTCGGCGTCGCCAGCGCCACGCGCGCCTCAGTTGTACCGGAAGTTCCCACTTACGCGGAGGCGGGTTACCCGTTCGAAGCCTCGTCCTGGGTCGGCGTGTTCGCGCCGGCCGGCACCAGCGCCCAGATCGTCGACATGCTTAATGCGGCCATCGAAGACGTCATGAAGGACCCCGCGCTGCAACAGAAGCTGACGTCGATCGGTTTCGAGCCGCTGAAGGGCTCGCAAGCCCAGGCAGAGAGCATGTTCAAGGCCGAAGTGGCGAAGTGGGGCACCATGGTCACGACGCTCGGCCTGTCCATCAACTAAGACACAGCGCATCGCTCAACGCCGGGAACCGGGGCGCTTCAATCGCCTCGGCGCATCTCTTTTGTTGTTTTGGTTATCTTTATGAAATAGTAATTTTGATTAAGACGTTGATTTTTATGTATGAAAAGTTTCGCAATGGAACCCGTTCTGCCTCCCTATAGGTTAAATGGCCTCCTGGCGGGGACCGCCTTCGCCGTCGCCGCCATCCAGTTTGTCGCCGTTCCCATCGCGTTGATGCCGGAATCGGGCCTTGAGGCCGACCTCCTGGCCTGGGTAATCGCGGTCCTGCTGTCGCTGACGACGCCCTTCAACCGCGCGCTGCTGCATGAAGCCATCCACGGCCGTCTGGTGCAACGGCGCGGATGGAACGTCTGGCTCGGCCGCGGGCTGGCCGTCTGTTCCGGCATTTCCTTCGACGCCATCCGCCTCGGCCACATGATGCATCATCGCTTTCCGCGTCACGCGCTGGACCGCGTCGATGTCATCGAGCCGGGAACAAACCGCATCACCGCCACGGTGAAATTCTACTTCGGTCTGGTCGGCTGGCTTTACGTCCGCGAAATTCTGTCGGCGATGATGATGTTGCTGCCGCGCCGCGCCATCACCTGGGCGGCGTCGCGCCTGCTGCCGGACGACGAAGCCATGAGCTTGACGCTGCATGGCGCGCTGCGCCGTGGCCTCGATCGCCGGCTGGCGCGTATGCGGCTGGACTCGATCCTGGTCATCGCCGTGTACGGCTTTGCATTTTATCTGTACGGCGCGTGGTGGCCGGTGCTGCTCGGCAGCATGGCTTTGCGCGGCCTGATCGTCTCGCTGCAGGACAACGTCGCGCATTACGACACGCCCGCCATCATCGGGGCGCCGGCGCATAACAGCCGCGCCTCGCGGCTGGCGGCATTGTTCATGCTCAATACCAACTTGCACGGCGTGCACCACGACCAGCCGGACGTGCCGTGGAATCGCCTGCCGGGCGCCTTCGTCCGCACCGGCGGCAACTATTCCGGCGGTTATTTCGCGCTGCTGGTGAAGCAATTCTACGGCCCGTTGCCGGTCGGCAAAGACTGAACCTTAACGCTGCGGAAACGCAGACCGGGCAGGATGCCTTCACCTCATTGAGGCGGAGCATTCATGAAACCGATTTTGCGAGCGGCCTATCTCATTGCCGGCATTGCCATGCTGGGGTTGTCGCATGCCGCACGGTGTCAGCCCGCGCCCGACACTTTCGATATGGCCGACATGACCTGGGTCGAGGTGCGCGGCGCCATCGAGCACGGAGCGACGACGGCTATCGTGCCATCGGGCGGCATCGAGCAGAACGGTCCGCACATGGTGCTCGGCAAGCACGACTACATCGTGTACGCCGCCGCCAAACGTATCGCCAAGGCGCTCGGCAATGCGCTGGTCGCGCCGGTGGTGCCTTACGTGCCGGAAGGTGATTACCAGCCGCCGACCGGCAACATGCTCTATCCCGGTACGCTCGGCATTCCCGAAACGGTTTTTGCCGGCGTACTCGAAGGCATCGCGCGCAGCCTGAAATCCGCGGGCTTCACGACCATCTGTCTGATCGGCGACCACGGCGGCAACCAGGCGGCGCAGGCAACGGTGGCCGCCAAGCTCAATCGCGAATGGGCCGGGCAGGCGAAAGTGCTGAACGTCAGCGACTACTATATCGACGAGGCGCAGATGACGTTCCTGCGCGGCAAGGGCGAAACCGACGCCACCATCGGCAGCCACGCCGGTCTGATCGACACCGCGGAGTTGTTGTCCGTGCATCCGCAGAGTGTCGATCTGGCCCGACTCGGCAGTTACGCGCGCAAGGAAGCGCCGGGGCATTCGGGCGACCCCGCGCGCGCGTCGGCCGAACTCGGCAAGGCGCTGCTCGACATTCGCGTCAACGCCGCGATCAAGCAGATCAAGGCGGCGAACTGACGGCGCTATCGCTTGCGGGCTTTCTTGCAGAACACGTCGTAGATCGCGCCGATCACGACACGGGCTTCGGCGCTGGCGAGATTGTAATAAATGGTCTTGCCGTCGCGGCGTGTCGAGACGAGGCCGTCGGCACGCAACCGCGCCAGTTGCTGCGACACCGTCGGCTGCCGCAAATTAAGAATGTCCTCAAGCTCGCTTACCGACTTCTCGCCTTCGGCGAGAATGCACAACATCATCAATCGGCTTTCATGCGCGAGCGCTTTGAGGAAGGTCGCGGTGCGCGTCGCATTGGCGACCATGTGATCGAGCTCGTGCGAGCGCTCGCGACTGTCGAGAATTTGCAATTCCATTTGTACACCAACAGTCGCGAAGCGGATGCTGGATGAATACAGACGATCAATTGCCACGGTGCAATGGTTTTATTTATGTCGAATTATCTTTGCTTTATATTCAGCCGCCCCGGCGGATCGAATTTTTATTAATACATTCGCGCGTGCCTTGCTGTCCTTTGCCTCGCCCCGCGTGCCGCCCCTGGTGCCGCCTTATCTCGCTTACATGGCGGGTCTCGATCGAGCCGTTGCGCGGGCAGAGTGGGCCGCAACGGTGCGACCGCGGGCTTCATGCGCTGCTCCGTGCCCGGCTTGACGTGATCGAGAAGGCGATGACCCATTCCTGGTCGCGGCAGGTGTCCCGGTATTGACCGGCCAGATGCCGGCCATTGCGTCCTGGCCGATCGAGACATCCCCGGCCTTGGGCCGCGCCCGCCAGCCGACGTCTGGACGACTCAGGAGGTATTTTCTACCAGTCGGGCGGGGACCTGACCGACATGCCTTTGCCGATCGTCAATCCGTTAAGCGATAGCGCCAAACCGCTCAATATTCCGCGAACCCATGCCCAGGCGCTGGACTTGCACTGGGCCGGGCGGCTGGCCGAGGCGGAGCGGCTCTATCTGGCGATCCTCACGGCCCGTCCCGACCATTTCGACGCGCTGCATTTATTGGGCCTGATCAAGCTGGCGCAGGGCCAACTGGCTGAGGCGTTGCGTCTGATCGGTACGGCGATGCGCGCCAAGGCGCCGACGCCGCAGGTCTTGCTCAACCACGGTATCGTGCTCAATGCGCTCAGCCGCCATCAGGAGGCGATCGACAGTTTCGATCAGGCCATCAAGCTGAAGTCGAAATTCGCCGAGGCGCACAACAATCGCGGCGTCGTCCTCAACACGCTCGGCCGTGTCGACGAGGCGCTGGAGAGTTTTGCCAAGGCGCTGTCGATCACGCCGAATTATGCCGAGGCTTGGTCCAACCGCGGCAACGCGCTGCTTAAACTCAAGCGTTACGAAGAGGCGCTGAAGGCCTATGACCGCGCCATCGTGGCGCGGCCGAATTATGCCGACGCGCTCTACAATCGCGGCAACGTGCTCAAGGACCTAAGCCGCTTCGACGAGGCGCTGGATTACTACGACCGCGCGCTAGCGGCGCAGCCGGCGCTGGCCGAAGGCCACATCAACCGTGGCGTTTTGCTGGCCGAGCTTGGCCGCAACGATGAAGCGTTGGCGAGCTACGACAAGGCGTTGGCGCTCGCGCCCGGTAACATCCAGGCGACCTATAATCGCGGCCACGTGCTGGAACGGCTCAAGCGCTATGACGACGCGCTGGCAGCTTACGATCAGGCCATCGCCGTGGCACCGACGTTGGCCGAGGCCTTTGCCAATCGCGGCAACGCGCTGCGCGAGCTCAAGAGATTTGAGGAAGCGCTGGCGAGTTACGAGCGCGCCGCTGAATTACAGCCGGATTTGATTGAGGCCTGGTCGAACCGCGGCATGATCCTGCATGAGCTCAAGCGGCTCGAGGAGGCGCTGCCGAGCTACGACCGGGCGCTGGCGCTGCGGCCGGACTACATCGACGCGCTCAACAACCGGGCGCAGACCTATCAGGAAATGAAACGGTTCGCCGAGGCGCAGGCCGACTTCGACCGCGTGCTCGAACTCGACCCGAGCCACGACCATGCCTTCAGCGGCGCGGCGTCCTGCGCCATCAATCTGTGCGACTGGGAACGCCGCGAGCGCTTTGCGCCCGACGTTCCGGCGCACGTCCATAACCGCCACTCGGCGTTCTCGCCCTTCGTGTTGTTCGGTTACAGCGACGATCCCGCGCTGCAAATGCAGTGCGCCAGGAACTACATCGAGACCCGTATTCCGAACCCGCCCGCGCCGCTCTGGACCGGGGAGAAGTGGCGCAACGATAAGATCCGCGTCGCCTATCTGTCGGCCGACTTCCGCACCCATGCCACGGCCTTCCTGATGGCCGAGCTGTTCGAGCACCACGACAAATCGCGCTTCGAGACCCACGCCATTTCGTTCAGCACCGACGACCAGACGGATATGCGGCGGCGGCTGATCGCGGCGTTCGATCATTTTCACGACGTGCGCACCAGCAGCGACCGGCTGGTGGCCCAAATCATGCGCGATCTGCAGATCGACATCGCCATCGACCTCAAAGGCTACACGCAAGATGCGCGAAGCGAGATATTCGAATACCGGCCGGCGCCGATCCAGGTGAATTATCTCGGTTATCCGGGCTCGCTCGGCAGCCGGGTCATGGACTACATCATCGCTGATCCGACGGTGGCGCCGTTCGACCACGCGCCGTTCTTTTCCGAAAAGATCGTGCAACTGCCGGACAGCTACCAGGTCAACGACACGCACCGCAAAGTCTCGCCGAATGTGCCGACGCGCGCGGACGCCGGGCTGCCGGAGCAAGGCTTCGTGTTCTGCAGCTTCAACAACAACTGGAAAGTCACACCGGCGACGTTCGACGTCTGGATGCGGTTGTTGCACCAGGTCGAGGGCAGCGTGCTGTGGCTGCTCGGCGACAATGATGGCTCGATGGTCAACCTGCGTCTTGAAGCGCAGAAGCGCGGTATAGACCCCGCGCGCATTATCTTCGCCAGTCGCATGCTGCCGGAAGAGCATCTGGCGCGCCATGCATTGGCCGATCTGTTTCTCGACACGCTGCCGTGTAATGCCCACACTACCGCGAGCGACGCGCTTTGGGTCGGACTGCCGCTGCTGACCTGCGAGGGCAATGCCTTTGCCGGCCGCGTCGCGGCCAGCCTGTTGCGCGCGGCGAAGGTGCCCGAATTGGTGACGACCACTATGGCCGACTACGAGGCGCTGGCGCTGAAGCTGGCGCGCGCGCCGGCGACCTTGGGCGAACTGAAGAACCGCCTGTTGCAGAACCGGATGAACGTGCCGCTGTTTAACCCGGAACGCTTCGCCCGGCATATCGAGGCGGCTTACACCACGATGTGGGAAACTTGGCAGCGCGGCGACGTGCCGCAAGCCTTTGCGGTCAAGCCGATCGACTGATCAGCGCATCGTCTTCCAAGGGTCCTGGTTGGCAGGCGCGTCGGGAACGCTGCCCAGCGCTTTTTTGTAATCGGCGTCGAGCGCCTTTTTCTTCGCGGCGTCTTCCGCACTGGTCGCTGGCTGCTGTTGCTGCCGCTTGCCTTTGGCCTGCGCCAAAGGCGCATACGACAGCAGCGCGATGGCAATGGCGGCACCAAAGGTCCCGGCTTTCAACGACGTGCGCATAACAGTCTCCGGCAGGAAACGACGCCCCGCGCCAGAAACATCATCGCTTCGCGGCCAAATAGCGGCGAATCAGGCGAAGATTGCCAAAATTTACGACGCGGTTATGCGATCGCTGCGCACTATTTCTTCGCGCCGTCCTCGATCTCTTTGTGGTCCGGCATCACGTCTTCCTTGTCGAGCTTGGCCAGCGATTCCAAGGCGAGGTGATACATCACTTCCTTTTCCATCCACTGCTTCAGCGGCTGGATCAGCGTGATGCGGGTGTAGCGCAGCAGAAGATCGTTCTTGGTTGCCAGTTCCTCTGCCAGCGCCCAGGCCCGCGCCAGCAGCTTCTCGCGCGGGTGGACCTCGGCGATCAGGCCGAGGTCTTTCGCTTCCTGCGCCTTGATGATCTGGCCGGTGAGCCTGAAATAGCGCGCGCGGTTGATGCCGAGCAGCATCGTGTAGACGATGCCGATGCCGTCGCCCGGCGTCTGGCTGGCCAGCTTGAAGTGCGCGGTGTCCTCGAAGCTGCAATCGTCCGAGCCGATGACGATGTCGCACATCAGCGGCAATTCCGAGTGCCGCATGGCCGGGCCGTTGACGACCGCGATCATCGGCACCTCGATATCGAGCATGCGCGTCATCAGCCGGTGCGCGTTCCAGTGGATGGTGTCGAGCAGGTCGGCGGTGATATTGGTCGAAACTTCGCGGTAGAACGAAAAGCCGGGCTCGGCGCGGGGCCCGCTGAACTCGTCGCCGATGCCGGTCATGATGATGATGCGGTTTTCGCGGTCGGCGCCGATCTGCGTGAAGCAGTCGACCAGTTCGGACTGGATGATGGGTCCCCAGCGCACCGGCTTGCCCTCGGTGTGCAAGGTCATCTGCAGAATGCCCTTTTTACGCTCGAGCTTGATGGTCTTGTACTTGTTGGCGTATTCGTCGAGGCGTGACATCGAAAGATCCTATGGGCTTGGACGCGCGCGTAAAACGTGGCGCGGTTACTGTTGAATCAGGTTCGCTTTTTCCAGCACCGTGTTCCAGGTCTTGATTTCGGTCGAAAGATCGCTGCGGAACTGCGCGCCGGTCTGCGCGGTCGGCTCGAAGCCGAGCGCGACGAGTTTATCCTTGATGTCGGGCATCGCTGCGGCTTTCAGAATTGCGGCTTCCAGTCTGTCGACGACCGGCTTCGGCGTTTTCGGCGGCACGAAGAAACCGCTCCAGGCAGTGGCGGTGATCGCCGGGAAACCGGACTCCGTTGCCGTCGGCACGTCGGGCAGGGCGGCCGAGCGCGTGACGCTGGTGACCGCGATGCCTTTGAGCTTGCCGGCCTGGATCATCGGCGCCGCCGGCGGCAGTGTCACGGACGCCAGATCGATCTGGTTCGCCATCGCGGCGGTCAGCGCCGGGGCCGCGCCCTGGAACGGCACGTTCTGCATCTGCACGCCGGGCAACGTCGTCAGCAGTTGCTCGATCACCAGATGCGGGATCGAGCCGGAGCCGGGCGTGCCGTAATTCAGCGGACGGGTCTTGGCCAGTTCGACCAGTTCCTTGAGGTTGTTGGCCTTCACGTTCGGCGCCGCGGCCAGCACGATGGCCTGTGGCGCCGCGCTGGCGATGGCGTAAAGGTCGCGCTCGACGGCGAGGCCAGCCTTCGGGTTCATCAGGCTGTAGATCACCATCGAATTGGAATTGACCAGGACGGTGTAGCCGTCGGGGTCTTCGCTGGACACTTTCTTGGCGGCGAGACCGCCCGCGGCGCCGCCCTGATTCACGACGATCACCGGCTGGCCGAGGATGCCGGTCATCTTGTCGGCGAACAGCCGCGCCACGGCGTCGACGCCGCCGCCCGGCGGGAAGCCGACGATTAGGCGGATGCCGCGCGATGGAAAAGCGTCCTGCGCCGTGGCGGGCGCAACGACGGCGGCGAACAGAGCGCAAAGCGCAAACAGTCTCGTGACGTGTGACATGGTTGTCTCCCCCGAGCGGCGCTTATGGTGCGCCTGCCATCGAATGCTATAGGCCGGACCGCAAATGCCGCGCAAGCAGCGGAAACCACCGAGATGCGTTGCGTTTTAGCGTCAAATGGTGACCGCGGGAGCGATCAAACCGCGGCATTCGCCGAAGCCGAACGGCACGGCGCCGTCCCGATTGCAGCGGCCGTGGAAGACAACTTCATCGCCGTCTTCGAGCCAGGTTCGGGTTTCACCATTTGGCAAAACCAGCGGCTGTTTGCCACCGGTGGTGAGTTCCAGCATGCAGGCGCGGCTCTCGTCGGTGGGGCCGGAAAGCGTGCCGGTGCCGAGCAGATCGCCGGGCTGCAGATTGCAGCCGTTCGAGGCATGATGCGTGACCATCTGGGCGCAGCTCCAATACAGTGCGGCGAGATTGGTCTTTGAGATTGGCGCCGGCGCGTCGCCTTTGGCGCGCATCGCCGCGGTTTGCAGCGAAGCGGTTAGCGCGATGTCGAAACCGCCTTCGGATTGATCGGTGCTGTCGCTGAGGTAGTCGTGGAGCGGTGGATCGCCAGCGTCGCGTGCGCGCGCGGGCACGCGAAACGGCGCCAGCGCTTCGGCGGTGACGATCCAGGGCGACACCGTCGTCGCAAAACATTTGCCGAGGAACGGGCCGAGCGGAAAGCTCTCGAAACGCTGGATGTCGCGCGCCGACCAGTCGTTCAAAAGGCACAGGCCGAATATCCGGTCCCGCGCTTCGTGTAAGGGAACAGGGCGGCCCAGTTCGTTGCCTTCGCCGACATAGATGCCGACCTCCAGTTCGTAGTCGAGCATACGCGTGGCCGCGAAAGACGATGTGCCGTCCTTGCGGCCCTGCTGGCCGTGCGGGCGGATGACCGGACCGCCGCTGGCGACGATGGAACTGGCGCGGCCGTTATAGGCCATCGGCAGGTTCTTGAACGCCGGTGGCAAGGGGGCGTCGGGCCGCAGCACACTGGTGGCGCGGCGAACGTGATCGATCGAGGTGAAGAAATCGGTGAAGCCGCCAATGGTGGCGGGCATCATCAATTCCGCGTTTCGCATCGGTACCAGGACCTTTGTTGCTTCGGCGCGATGCAGCCCGTCGCTACGCAACAGGTCCGACAGTTCGCGCCGCAGCGCTGAGAGTTTGGCGGGCTTCATCGCCATGAGTTCATTCAATGTCGGTTTGGCCACGGCTTTTGCTGCGTCTTGCGCGACGGCCGAGAACAGGCCAGCGGCGTTCGCCGCCTTCATATCGACAATCATGTCGCCAATGGCGACGCCGCCGCGCGGGCCGCCGTCTTTCGTGCTGAACACGCCGAACGGCAAATTCTGAATCGGAAAGTCGCAGCCCGCGACATTCGCCGTTTCGACAAAACTGCGCCGCGACGGGTCATGCGTTTCGTTCAGAATGGTCATGGAAAATCCTTGAGTCAGCCGAACCGGAAGGCCAGCAGGTTATCGAACGCGCGCAGCTCGATCAGTACGCGATGCAGGAGGTCGGGGTCACGGGTGGCGATGGCCTTGGTGATTAGCGCGAGGCTCGCCTGCGCGCCATCAACCAGTCGGCGAAACTCGCCTTCGCTGCGCACCGGCTCTGCGGCGATGCCATCGCAGCGCTTTAACTCGTAGCCGTAGATCGCGGCTTTGCCGGCAAGGTCGGTTATCGTTTCGGTCTTTGTCAGATCGAGCGTGCGGTCGTTGTAGGCCATCAGCGCGTCCATCGCCTCGTTGGCGTCGCGCACGCAGTCCGCGAGCACAACGATGCCACTGGCTTTGCGCAGGGCGTAGAACTCGCCGCGCAACGCGTTGAGGCCGTCGATCGCCGCGTCGGAGCGTCCGGCATTGAGCAGCAGTTCGGCGCCAACCAGCCGCGCGCTGACCCCGGTCATGATCTTTTTATAAAGGGGATTGAGTTCGAACATGTCCGGCCGCCGGCTGCCAAAATGCAGCAACAGCTTGCCCCAGGCCTCGCGCGTGCGGTCGATCTCCAGCGAAGCGAGGTCGGTGTTTTCGGTACGAAGGTAGCCGATCGCCACGCGGGTATGGCTGGCGACGGCCTCCATCAACGTATTGAAGTCGGTCAGATCGCTGGCTTGCGCGGGTACACCCGCCAAAAGGGCGAAGCCAAGGATTGCGCGGCGGACACGGCAGGCCCACATGATTGTTCACCCGGTTTGAGGGGGGATATAGACCGCAAGCTCGCGCATGGATACTTCTAGGACCATGAAATTCGCCCGGCGGACCCTTCTGGCTGGCGCGGCGGCACTCGCCGCCACTTCCCCCGCGCGCGCCGACGAGCCGTTGCTGACCGACGATGGGCTTTACAGACAGCCCTGGTTTCTGGAGAGCTTTCTGGATCTGAGCGACGATCTCGAAGGCGCGGCCAAGCAGGGCAAGCGCTTCGCGATCATGTGGGAGCTCAAGGGCTGCCCCTATTGCAAGGAAACACATTTCGTCAATTTCGCGCGGCCAAATATCTCGGATTACGTGAAAGCCAACTTCGAAATACTGCAACTCAACATCGTCGGCTCGCGCAAAGTTACCGATTTCGATGGCGCCGAGATGTCGGAGAAGGAACTGGCGGCGAAATACGGCATCCGATTCACGCCGACCTTCCAGTTCTTCGCCGAACGCGCGGGGCCGCTTAAAGCGCTCGCGCCGCAGAAGCGCGAAGTCGCCCGCGCCCCTGGTTACCTGCGTCCCGAAGATTTTCTCGCCATGTTTCGGTTCGTGCGCGAAAAGGCATACGAGACCAAAAGCTTCCGCGATTTCGTCAAGGCGCTGCCAAGCTGAAATCCGCCATCAAAGCTCCTTATCGCGGAACGTACGTTTTCTGATTTGCCTACGATTTGAACCCGTCCCGAGTGACGGCTATGGTTGCTTGGGCGGATGTGCCGCCCCAAAAGACGAAGCCGGGAGGACAGAGATGCGGAGATTGTCTCGTCGTGCAGCGCTCGCCGCAGGTGCGGGTGGCGTGGCGCTCTCGGTGGTCGGCTGGCACGGCAAAGCCCGCGCTGGCGTCAAGGAGGCCGCCGACGAAGTCGCCAAGTTCGTGGGCGGCGCGACAGCGGAGAAGGGCAAGATTTCCATCGAGCTTCCCGAAATCGCGGAAAACGGCAGCACCGTGCCGCTGACCGTGACGGTCGATGCGCCGATGACCGCCGAGAACTACGTCAGCGACGTTCTGGTCGTCTCTGAGGGCAACCCGAATCCTGGCGTCATCACGTTTCACTTCACGCCGATGTCGGGCAAAGCCGAAGCGCAGACGCGCATCCGGCTCGCCGCGACGCAAAACATCGTCGTGGTCGCCAAGACCAACGGCGGCCAGTTCTATACCGCGCAGAAGCAGGTCAAGGTCACCATCGGCGGCTGCGGCGGCTGATCCGTCGTCGTTGCGGCGCATTGAATTCTAGAAAGTCGGGAGACCACCATGGCGGAAAAGCCGCGGCTCAAGCTGCCCAAGGAAGCCAAGAAGGGCGCCGTCATCGAGATCAAGACGCTGATCCCGCATGCGATGCAGACCGGTCTGGTCAAGGACAAAGACGGCAAGGCCATCCCGCGCAAGATCATCAACAAGTTCACCGCCGAATTCAACGGCAAGCCAGTGTTCTCAGCAAACATCGAACCGGCGGTCGCCGCCAATCCTTATCTGCAGTTCACTGCCAAGGTGGAGGAGAGCGGCACCTTCAAATTTTCGTGGACCGACGACGACGGCACCGTCACCACGGCGGAAGAGCAGATCACTGTTTCCTGACGCGGCTCAATGCGCGCGAGGCGGAAAAAAGAAACTGACGACTGCGCGGAGGGACCGATGTTTCGTTCAGCGATGTTATTCACCGCTGCTGTTGTGGCCGCTGCTGGCGTTTTCGTCCGGCTCGGCGGCTCCGTCGCTCACGCACAAACCAAGGCGCCGCTTGAATGGGGTGAAGACGCCGCGGTGCGGCCGTGGAAGCGCTACCAAGGCTGGCCGGTCCGCGGCGAATCCAAATTCAGCACGCTCGCCAAACTGGTTTCGCCGCCGCCGGCGAAGGAGCCCCGCAAGCTCGGCGCGCCGCTCGCCGGCAATGCAGAGAACGGCGCCATGCTGGTGGCCGACCGTAACCGCGGCGGTTCGTGCCTGGCCTGTCACGTCGTGGGTCCGGCCGGCGGCGCGGACTTGCCGGGCAATGTCGGTCCAGACCTGTCCGAGATCGGCAGCGCCAGCCGGGAGGACGAATATCTGTTCAATTACATCTTTGACGCCCGCGTCTACAATCCGGAGACGGTGATGCCGCCCTGGGGCGCGCATGGTACGTTCAACGATCAGGAAATCGCCGACATGGTCGCGTTTCTGCAAACGTTGAAGACCCCTGCGGTGTTCAAGACCGAACTCGACGACCCGGAGAAGCGGCCGGCGCCGGTCGAGAGGCGGGAGAACCTCGACCCAATTGAAAATCCTGGCATGTGGGCCATCGACAAAGCGCAGGACTTGTTCACGCAGAAGATGGCGTCGGGCTCGTCGTGTTCGTCATGTCATGCCGACGCCCAGGCCGCGTTCAAAACTTGGGCGGCGGGCATGCCGAAATGGGAGCCGCGACTCAACAAAGTGCTCGGCGTCGAGGAATTCGTGACGCGCCACGCCCGCACCACGACGGGCGCCGATTGGCCGATGGAAACGGACAATAACCGGGTCATGTCGGTCTATTTGCATTTCCTCGCCAACGGCACGCCGATCGCGATCGACACGTCGAGCACCGAGGCCAAGGCCGCGATCGAGCGCGGCAAGGAACTGGCGAGCCGCAAGATCGGCGAACTCAACTTCGCCTGCACCGATTGCCACGGCAAGTCTGCCGATCACTGGATCCGCGGCCAGTGGCTCGGGCCGCCGAAGGGCCAGTACGATCACTTTCCGACCTGGCGCACGAGCCTGCAGGCCATCTGGGATATCCGGCAACGCTTCCAGTGGTGCCAGGTCAACATCCGCGCCGACGAATTGCCGCCCGACGCCAAGGAATATGGCGATCTCGAAATCTATCTGGCCTCGCAGAGCGACGGGCAGAAGCTGAGCGTGCCGGGCATTCGGCACTAGCGCTTCCGCACGCAACACAGGCTGCTGCAATGATCACCCGCCGCGAAATGTTGCAAGTCGGCGCAGCCACGGCTGCCGTGGCCGTTGGCGACGGCAATCTGTCGCGTGCCTTTGCCCAGCAGCGCCTGACGCAGGACGAACTTCTGAAATTCGATGCGCTCGGCAACGTCACGCTGCTGCACGTCTCGGATATCCACGGCCAGTTGATGCCGGTCACTTTCCGCGAGCCATCGGTCAATCTTGGTGTCGGCGAGGCGAGGGGCCAACCGCCGCATCTCACCGGGCCGGATTTCCTCAAACGCTTCGGCATCCCGGAAAAGTCGGCGGCGGCTTATGCGATGACGTCGGAGGATTTCGCTGCGCTGACGAAAAGCTACGGCAAGATCGGCGGCCTCGACCGCCTCGCCACCGTGGTTAAAAAGGTGCGCGCCGAACGCGGCGACAAAGTGCTGCTGCTCGACGGCGGCGACACCTGGCAGGGTTCACTCGGAGCCAACGCCAGCAAGGGCCAGGACATGGCCGACTGCATGGCGCTGCTGAAGCCCGACGCCATGACCGGCCACTGGGAATTCACCTATGGCGAAGCGCGGGTCACCCAGTTGATCAAGAGTCTCGATTTTCCGTTTCTTGCGCTGAATATCCGCGACACGGAATGGAACGAGCCGGCGTTCGAGCCGATGAAGATGTTCGAACGCGGCGGCGTCAAGGTCGCGGTGCTGGGCCAGGCCTTTCCCTATACGCCGGTTGCCAATCCGCGCTGGCTGATGCCGAAGTGGTCGTTCGGCATTCGCGAGGAAGACATCCGTGCCCAGGTCGATAAGGCCCGCAAAAGCGGCGCGCAGCTCGTCGTTCTGCTGTCGCATAACGGCTTCGATGTCGACCGCAAGCTTGCCTCGCGCGTATCCGGCATCGACGTCATTCTCACCGGCCATACGCACGATGCGCTGCCCGAAGCGATCAGAGTCGGCAACACGCTCCTCATCGCGTCCGGCAGCCACGGCAAGTTCGTCTCGCGGCTCGATCTCGACGTGCAGGGCGGCGCGGTGAAAGGCTTCCGTTACAAGCTGATCCCGCTTTTTGCCGACGCCAT
Source organism: uncultured Hyphomicrobiales bacterium (assembly GCA_903891395.1). Classification (GTDB taxonomy): domain Bacteria; phylum Pseudomonadota; class Alphaproteobacteria; order Rhizobiales; family Xanthobacteraceae; genus Pseudolabrys. The sequence continues at coordinate 17,001 of CAITEM010000050.1, forward strand.
TATACCCGACGTGGAGATGACAGCCGCGATCACCAAGGCGCGCGCGCCTTACGCCAGGGAACTGGCGCGCGTGGTCGGGCGGGCGGACTCACTGTTGTATCGCCGCGGCAACTTCAACGGCACCTTCGACGATCTGATCTGCGCGGCGCTGCTCAAGGAGCGTGACGCCGAGATCGTGCTGTCGCCGGGCTTTCGCTGGGGTACCAGCGTGCTGCCGGGTTCAGCCATCACGATGGAAGACATCCACAACGTCACGGCCATCACCTATCCGCAGGTCTATCGTTTGCCGATGATGGGCGCCCGGCTCAAGGACGTGCTCGAGGATGTCGCCGACAATCTGTTCAACCCCGATCCTTATTACCAGCAGGGCGGCGA
>CAITEM010000051.1 GCA_903891395.1 uncultured Hyphomicrobiales bacterium
CATCGAGCTGAAGATGACGGAAGTGATCCGCTTCGAGCACACCCCGCATCCGGTCGAATACGAGATGTACTACTCGGCCTAAGTTTCTGTCACCGTCGCGATACCGCGATGTACCAATGAGGGCGCTCCCACAAGGAGCGCCCTTTTGTTTATGCCGGCAGTGAAAGTTTGCCGAGCAACGACGGCAAATCCTCGGTCCGGTCCAACTCCCATAGATCCGCCAGCACGGCGTCAGTCTGTTGCTGCGGCCAGCGCTTGCCGACATTGCTGCGGAATTTTCGCTCGACATCGGCTCTGCTCATCGGCACGCCCGGGAAGCCAGGCATATTGTCGACCTGGCGCACGATGCTCCGTCCATCGGCAAGCGTCGCCGTGATGCGCGCCGACGGCGCATTGCCGGCGGGCGTCGCAAACGCGGGATCTTCCTTCACTTTGATTTTTTGCATGAAGGCGAGGATATGCGGATCGTGAAGCTTATCAGCCGTATAGCTGTCGTTGTTGATATCGCCTTCGAACATGGCGCGCGCCGTAATGTACGGCAGGCTGTGATCCGCGGTTTCTTTTGTATGCGGCGCCCATTTTTCGGGTTCGCTGGCGTTCATCTGATAGCCGCGCTTGGTGGTTGCGATGTCGATGGCCGTGATGCGAGTGAGGTCGCCAACTTCCTTGGCGACGGCGATGGCGGCCACGATCGCGGTCTGCGTGTGCACCTGCGCGGGAAACGCTTTCATACCGCAGGCATTGATGCTGAAAGGTACGCCGCGGCGGCCAAAGCTTTCGACATTGACCTCGCCCTGCCCGGTGACCAGCCTGAAGAACCCTGACTTGCCTTCGAAGATCGGTGCCGGGCCCGTGATGCCGGCACGCGCCAGTTGGGCTGCGAAAATCGAATTGCGCGCCGCCTCGGCGTCGGCCAGTCCCTTCCAGTCGGAAATCGTCTGCACCCGCGTCTGACCCATCTGGATGTGGTCGTTGATGGCGATGTTGACGGCTTGCGTGAGCTTTTCGGGATCGAGCTTCATCAGCTTTCCGACCGCGAGCGCCAGCGCCGGCGGACTGAGTACCGGAGGGTCCCAGCCGCGCATCGAAATATCGAAGGCGTCGATCAGCCGGCAATTGACTTCGTAAGCGAGCACGATCGCGGTGATGAGTTCGGCCACGCTCGATCGCTCGGCCTCGGCGACCGCGAGACAGGCGGCGATGTGGTCGCTCGGATGCGCGGTCACGCTGCCGACATAGGCGTCGTTCATGTCATGAAAACGAAACGCGGCGCCATTGGCAAAGGCCGCGAGATCGGGCGTCGCACGCCGGTTGGTGCCGATAACGGTCGCAACGCCGCCGGAGGTCGCCAGCGCGAGGTCGCGGCAAGATCGCACGGCTTTCTCGTTGAATGCCGCGATGCCGCATCCAACCGTATCGATGAGATGAGACTTGACCGCTTCTATGGTCGTAGCGTCGAGATCGTCATAGCTCAGGCCGTGGGCATAGGCGGCGAGCCTTTCGGCAAGAGGCGAAACCGGCTGCGGCGAAGACACACCCTGCGTCAGACCAGCCCGTGACAAAAAACTGACGAGCCCTAGGGCACCAAGGCCGGTGAATACGTGGCGGCGTGGAAATGCGTGGGGCATAACGATGCCTTTCCAATGCTTCGGCTGATCGGTGCGATGAGACAGTGCCAGACCGTTCGACGACAGAAGACAGCATAGTCGCCGCCGGATACGCCGACAACGGGATCGCCGGACGGATGTTATCCGATCGGACAGCGATCTGGCGCGGAAACCTTGTTTGCGAACGTCCTCTTTCGGGGTAAGAGCGGAAGCGAGATGAGGACTTAGCCTCAACGCGCGCGCCAAGCGATTATGCCATGACTAATCACACCCAATGAACAAGCCTGCCCTTCATCTTAATCTCGTCGTCAAAGACATCGCCGATGAGATGCGGCGGCGGCCGGATCGCGGTGAAGTCGCGAGCTATATCCCCGAACTGGCGCGGGTTGATCCGAAACACTTCGGCATTGCGGTGTTCGATGACGAAGGCAACCTGGCCTGCGGCGGCGACTGCGACATGCCGTTCTCGATCCAGAGCGTGTCGAAGGTTTTCACGCTGACGTTGGCCCTGGGACGCTACGGCGACCGGCTGTGGCAGCGGGTCGGCCGCGAACCTTCGGGCAGCGCCTTCAACTCCATCGTCCAGCTCGAATATGAGCGCGGCGTTCCACGAAATCCCTTCATCAATGCCGGCGCCATCGCGATCACCGACATGATTCTGTCGGGCCACCAGCCGCGCGAGGCCTTGGGCGAAATCCTGCGCTTCATGCGATTCCTCGCCGGAGATGCCACAATCACGATCGACGAGGCCGTAGCGGCCTCGGAACAGCGCACGGGTTACCGCAACATCGCGCTGGCCAATTACATGAAATCATTCGGCGTGCTCGACAACGCCGTCGACTTGACGCTGGGCGTTTATTTCCACCAGTGCGCCATCGCGATGTCGTGCAAGCAATTGGCGATGGCCGGACGCTTTCTGGCGCACAACGGCCGCAATCCGGCGACCGGGATGTCGGTGGTGAACCCGGAACGCGCGCGCCGCATCAACGCCGTCATGATGACCTGCGGCCACTATGACGGTTCCGGTGAATTTGCCTATCGGGTGGGGTTGCCGGGAAAGAGCGGCGTCGGCGGCGGCATTTTAGCGGTCGCGCCGGGAAAGGCTTCGATTGCGGTGTGGGCGCCGGGCTTGGACGCTGCCGGCAATTCGCATCTCGGACGCGTCGCGCTTGAAGCACTTACCAAGCGGCTTGGCTGGTCCATCTTCGGCGCATAGACGCCGAAGCCCAGCTCGCGCGAGATTCTCTACGGCTAGTTCTTGCGGGTCGGCTCGGCGTCGTCGCGGACGGCTTCGTCATGATACCAGGCGCCGCTGATGGCGTTGATGGCCGGAAACGACGTCGCGAAGGTCGCCGCGTTTTTGTTGCGTGCGTCATCTCCGCCGATGGCGAAGCGGCCGCGGGGCGGAAATTGAAAAATCTGGGCCGAGCCCTGAGAAAGATTGGTCGCCATTTTTCGGGTCTCCTCGTGCCTAAGTGAGAAGTGCATGTAGGCCATATAACGCTTGCGATATTGATTCTACGTAAAATCGCTCATCAAATAATCGTATGCATATCTTATAGGCATACGCCCTTCGTGCCGTTTAAGGCGTCATTCCCGCTTCGGCGCTCAAGCGGTCGAGTGGCCTGGAAACGCACGTAATTTCAATGCGCTGAAGGGAACTTAGTTCCTCGCCGATTTGGCATATTTCGTGCTTTAGTTACGGTCGAGCGGTTGGCGGCCGGGTGCCGTTGGCGGCGGAAGCTACAGAACTCCCTCACACTTCGCGTCATCAGCTGAAACGAGAGAAAAGCATGACAAAGTATAAGCTCGAGTACATTTGGCTCGACGGCTACACGCCGGTCCCGAACCTGCGTGGCAAGACACAGATCAAGGAATTCGACTCCTTCCCGACGCTCGAGCAACTTCCGCTCTGGGGCTTCGACGGCTCTTCAACGATGCAGGCCGAAGGCCGCAGCTCCGATTGCGTGCTGAAGCCGGTTGCCGTCTACGTCGACGGCGCGCGCACCAACGGTGCGCTCGTGATGTGCGAAGTCATGATGCCGGACGGCGTTACGCCGCACTCGACGAACAAGCGCGCCACCATTCTCGACGATGCCGGCGCCTGGTTCGGCTTCGAGCAAGAATACTTCATGTACAAGGACGGCCGCCCGCTCGGCTTCCCGGCCGCCGGTTATCCGGCGCCGCAGGGCCCGTACTACACCGGCGTCGGCTACGCCAATGTCGGCCCGGTCGCCCGTGAGATCGGCGAGAAGCACCTCGACCTTTGCCTCACCGCCG
>CAITEM010000052.1 GCA_903891395.1 uncultured Hyphomicrobiales bacterium
AGCTTCTCGAAGCCCGCCTCGAAGCCGCGCTGGAATCGCACCAGCGGATTGCGCGACGGCGGCAGCGGCCCGTCGAGCCCGTGCATATCGGTGTGCGGCGCATGCTTGCGCAGCAGATAATTCGCCATCGTCGGCACCAGCGTGCGCGACAGCACGAACGAACAGACCATCGCCGCCATGACCGCTTCGGCCATCGGCACGAACAGGAATCGCGCGACGCCCTGCAGGAAGAACATCGGCACGAACACGATACAAATGCACAACAGCGACACGAAGGCCGGCGTCACGATCTGCGCTGCGCCGTCCATGATGGAGGTTTCGACCTCCTTGCCCTGTTCAAGGTGCCAGTTAATGTTCTCAATGGTGACGGTGGCGTCGTCGACGAGAATGCCGACCGCCAGCGCCAGACCGCCGAGCGTCATGATGTTGAGCGTCTCGCCCAGCGCCCACAGCGTCGCGAGCGCGCCCAGGATCGACAGCGGGATCGACACCGCGATGATCACCGTCGAGCGCCAGCTACCTAAACAGATCAGGATCATGATGCTGGTCAGCGCGGCGGCGATGATGCCTTCGCGGATGACGCCGGAGATCGCCGCGGACACGAAGATCGACTGATCGCCGAGGACCGAGATGTTGAGGTTGCTCGGCAGGATCGCCTTGGTCTCCTCGACCTTCTGCTTGATGCCGGCGACGATGGCGAGCGTCGACACCGCGCCATTCTTCAAGACCTGCATCAGCACCGAACGGCTGCCTTCGACGTGCACGATGTTGGTCTGCGGCGGATTGCCGTCGCGTACGTGCGCGACGTCGCGGATATAGACCATGGCGCCGTTGACGGTCTTTATCGGCAGGTCGCCCAGTTCCGAAATGACGGACGGCGCGTTGTTGAGCTGGATGGAATATTCGACCGCGCCAATTTTCTGCGTGCCGACCGGCGTGATCAGGTTCTGCGCGGCCAGCGCGTTGGCGACGTCCTGTCCCGACAAGCCGCGCGCCTGCATGGCGTCGGAGTCGAGATCGATCTGGATCTGGCGCAGCTTGCCGCCATAGGGCAGCGGAATGGCCGCGCCCGGCACCGTGATCAAAGGTGTGCGCAGCGTGTTGAGGCCGATATCGGCGAGCGCCTGTTCCGACAGGCCGGAGCCCGACAGCGCGAGCTGGATGATCGGCACCGTCGAGGCGTTGTAGTTCAGGATCAAAGGCGGCGTCGCGCCAGCCGGCAACTGCTTGAGCTGCGTCTGCGACACCGCGGTGACCTGGGCATTGGCGATGCGGATATCGACATTGGGCTGGAAGAACACCTTGATGATGCCGAGCCCGTTATAGGATGTCGCCTCGATGTGCTCGATGTCGTTGACCGTCGTGGTCAGGCCGCGCTGCGACTGGGTGGTGATGCGGCCGGCCATCAGGTCCGGCTGCAGGCCGGTGTATTGCCAGATGATGGCGATGACCGGGATGCGGATGTCCGGGAAAATGTCGATGGGCGTGCGCAATGCCGCCAAAGGCCCCACGATCAGGATGACCATGGCCATCACGACGAAAGTATAAGGCCGCTGCAGCGCAATGCGGACGATGCCAATCATGCGATTTTTCGCGGTCCCCGAACCGTCATTCCCGGCGGGGTCTAGCATACTCGCCCGACGCCTTAAATGAACGTTTGGTAGGGTTGTTACCTGCGGGGACTCGCGTTTCAGCGCGAAATTGGGGCATTTCCGCGCGCCGTAGGCCGGGCGATTGGGGCGTTGTGCCGATCGTCCTCATCCAGCAGCGCCTCCAGGCGCCCGACCGCGATAGTGAAGAACTGCACGAGCAAGGTCTCGATGCGCCATTCGACCTGCGAGGTCGCCCCCTTCGGATGGTCCTGGCGATATTCACGGAGGTTCTTTATGGCCTGATGGACCAGGTCCAGCGCGGCGATCCGCCGTTCGGCCCGTTGCGCGGCCAAAGCCTGGGCCTCGGCCTCGCGGGCCAGCGGCTCGGCTGCCCCGCAGCGCGCCTCGGCGTGCAAGCGGCCGGCCGGATCGAGCGCCTTGAGCCCGGACACGAAGGGCTTGTCCTTGTCCTCGCGGCGGATGAAGCGGCCGCCGGAGCCCTTGGCCGGTTGGACTTGGGGCTGCGGCCGCCAGCGCCGGCCGCGATTGGCGACGGCGACGGCCTCGTCGCGCGCGACACAGCGATAGCGCCGCTTCCAATCGTGCTTCTCGACATATTTGTAGAGCGTACGCTCGGTGACGCCGGCAATGGCCGCGATCTCGCGCACCGGGACGGCCGAGTCCTCATACAGCGCGCGGATGCGCTGCATGAGGGTGGGTTCAGCTTGCGCGGCATTCTGTTCCCTCCCCGCTTCTTGCTTTTCCCCTCCCCCTTGTGGGGAGGGGCCAGGGGTGGGGGTAGCCGTTGGGATCGTCTGCTTGAGTTCGCAATAATTCCTGCGCGCCTGCGCGCGCACCGAAGAGCGGCGGGTCATGGCAACCAGATGCAATTGTGGAGGATGCAGGAATGTTAGCCTAGGAGCGCGCGGCTGTCAAGGATTATAATCTGGAAAAGTTATGCCACATCTACCAGTCCCCGCCCCCAATCCCGCCCCAATTCCCGTTCACCACGGCCCTATTAAACGCCGCTCCGCCATGGCGAATTGGCCCGGGAGGCGCTAAATTGCGGTGTCGCGGGCCGCGTGGCGCTCCGCTCACACTGAAACCATAAGCGAATCAAAGCCTTGCGCGATCTGTTCCCCGAGGACTGGAAGCCGAATCTCAAGAAGGCGCTGCTCGGGCTCGACGCCTGGGTCGACTTCAGCCTGTTCCGCTCGCTGTCCGGCGTGCGCGAGGGCTATGAGCGGTTTTCCACCTTCATGGACCGCTTCCACGTTTCCGGCTGGCGGCGCTGGCTCGCCGAGCTGACCTCGGAAGCCGCGACCCTCGGCACCGTCGGCATGCTGCTGCTGCTGGCGCTCGCGGTGCCGGCGTTTCAGATGACCTCGGACGACGACTGGCTGAAGAAGTCGGACCTCGCGGTGACCTTCCTCGACCGCTACGGCAACGAAGTCGGCTCCCGCGGCATCCGGCACAACGACTCGATCCCGCTCGACCAGTTCCCGGACAGTCTGATCAAGGCGGTGCTCGCCACCGAGGACCGGCGTTTCTACGACCATTTCGGCATCGACATCGCGGGCACGCTGCGCGCGGTCGTCACCAATGCGCGCGCCGGCGGCGTGGTGCAGGGCGGCTCGTCGCTGTCGCAGCAGCTCGCCAAGAACCTGTTTCTGTCGAACGAGCGCACGCTCGACCGCAAGATCAAGGAAGCCTTCCTCGCCATGTGGCTGGAAGCGCGCCTGACCAAGAACGAGATTCTCAAGCTGTATCTCGACCG
>CAITEM010000053.1 GCA_903891395.1 uncultured Hyphomicrobiales bacterium
ATCACCGCCAGCACCGCGCCGGCTGCGCCACCCGGCAGATCGGATAGCGCGCGGTGCACCATGTCATCGCCGCCGAGCGCGCGGAACACCAGGCTGAACAGCGTCGCGCCAATCAGGATCAGGAAGATCATGCTGGTGATCTGCGTGGTCTTTTCCACCACCGGCATCATGACGCTGCGTAAATCGGTCTTGAAGGCGGCGAGCACGATGGCGCCGACGGCGCCGATCGAGGCCGCTTCGGTCGGCGTCGCGATCCCGAACAGGATCGAGCCGAGCACCGCGAGAATGAGCACGACCGGCGCGACCAGCACCTGCGCCAGCTTCCGCGCCAACGCGAAGCCACGCGGCGCGTCCGGGTCGGGCGGCATTGCGGGGGCCGCGCCGGGCCGGAAGATCGCCACCGCAATGACGAAGGCGAGATACAGACCAACCAGCGCGAAGCCCGGCAGCAAGGCGCCGGCGAACAGATCGCTGACATTGACGCTATCGGGCGCGAAGATGCCTTGCGACAGTTGCGCCGCCTGATAGGCATTGCCGAGCTGATCGCCGAGCAGCACCAGCACAGTCGCCGGCGGGAAAATTTGCGCCAGCGTCGCCGTGGCGGCGACGGTGCCGGCGGCGAGCCGTTTGTCGTAGCCGAAGCGCAGCATGGTCGGCAGCACGATGAGGCCCATCGTTACGGTGGTGGCGCCGACGACACCTTTCGCCGCCGCCAGCAGCGTGCCGACGACAATCACCGAAATGCCGAGACCGCCGCGCAGCGTGCCGAACAGCCGCCCCATCGTCTCCAACAGTTCCTCGGCGACGCGCGAACGCTCCAGCATCACGCCCATGAAGATGAACAGCGGGATCGCCAGCAGCGTCGGGTTGGTCATCACGCCGAAGATGCGCTGAGGCAGTGCACCGAGGATGGCAAAGTTCATGGCGCCGACAAGATGGCCTAAAACGGCGAAGGCGAGTGACAGGCCGGCCAGCGTCAGCGCCACCGGATAACCGATCATCAGCGCGGCGCAGACAACGACCACCATCAGGATGGCAATGATCTCGGACAGCGGCATCAGCGCGTCCCGGCCAGCATCTGCCAGGCGCGGATGGCCTGCGCGACGCCCTGCAGCGCCATCATCGCCGCGAACAGCGGGATCAGGGTCTTGAGCAGGAACACCAGCGGCAAGCCGCTCGATTCCTGCGACCGCTCGAGGATCGCCCAGGAGCGCGCGGCATATGGCAGCGACAGCCAGATCAGCGTCAACGCGAACGGCAGCAGCAACAGCACCGCGCCGGCGAGATCGATCATCGCCCGGGCCCGCGGCGTGGCCTCGGCATAGAAGATATCGACCCGCACATGGCCGCCGGCGCGCAAGGTCCACGCAGCCGCCAGCAGGAACAGCGTGGCATGGCCGTAAATCACCGCCTCGGTGAGCCAGATCGAGCCGACGCCGAACCAATAACGCGCCACCACCAGCGCGAATTGCAGAATGACGATGACCAGGGCCAGCCACGCCACGGCGCGGCCGATCGCCGTATTCACGCGATCAATGCGGTCGGCGATGATGACGAGCGAAGCAGGCATGGCCGCCATTGTGTCACGGCGCGCGGACGAGCGCCAAACGTTGGCACGATATCTGCATTTTCCGGCGCAGCTTTGCTAGGCTGACGTCATGACGAAGATCGACGACGAAACCGGCCTGCGGCTCGCGTTTGCGGTGGCCGCCAAGGCGCGCTCCCATGGCAACCATCCGTTCGGCTGCGTGCTTGTCGACGCTCAAGGCCACGTGCTGCTCGAAGCGGAGAACGGCTACATGCCGGACCGCGACATGACCGGCCACGCCGAGCGGCTGCTGGCGACCGCGGCATCGAAACAATACCGGCCGGCGCAACGATTGGAATGCACGATGTACACGTCGGCCGAACCTTGCGCGATGTGCGCGGGCGCCGTCTATTGGGCCGGCATCGGCCGCGTGGTCTACGGCCTGTCCGAAGCGCGGCTGAAGACCATCACCGGCAGTCACGAAGAGAACCCGACTCTCGACCTGCCCTGCCGCACGGTGTTTTCGGCCGGCCAGCGCAAGGTCGAGGTGGTCGGCCCGCTGCTCGAGGACGAGGCAGCGGCGCAGCACGCCGGCGTCTGGGATTGACGGGCAGCCTCAGCCCGCCATCAGCCGTTCGCTGACGATATAACCGGTCAGCAGCAGCGCGCCGAAGGCGACGATGACCACGGCCGCGCCGGCTTCCAGCCCGCGCAACAGCAGCATGCCTTTGCCGGGCTTCGCCTTGGCCCAACGCCCGGCAAGGCTGCGCGCGCCGTCCGCAAGCGTGGCGATGCCGGCGACGGTGATCGCGGTGCCGAGCCCCATGGCGAAGGTCGAGGCGACGCCGATCCAGAACAGGCCTTGCGCCAGCGCGAACACCAGAACGATGATCGCGCCCGAGCATGGCCGCAGCCCTACCGCGACGATGGCGGTCAGCCCGCGCTTCCACCAGTGCCGGCCGACCAGTTCGGCCGGCTCGGGCGCATGGGCGTGGCCCCAGGCATGGCCTTCGTCGTCGTGGTCATGATCGTGGTGGGCGTGGTCGTGGTGGGCATGGTCGTGATGAGCGAGGCTCGCGTGATCGTGGTGCGCATGATCGTGACCATCGTGGCTGTGACCATGGTCGTGGTGCGCATGCGCGTGACCATGGTCATGGTGATCGTGGTGGTCGTGCGCGTGATCGTGGTGTGCGTGCTCCTGCTGCTCGGTCCGCAGCAACTTCAGGAATGCACGGCCTTTCACCCAGAGCAGGCGCAAGCCAATTACGACGATCAGCGCGTAGCTGACGATCTCGATGACACGGACGGTGTCGCCCATCACCTTGGCGGTGGCGCCGAGCAGTACCGCGGCGATGCCGACAAGAGCGATGGCGGTGAAGGCCTGCAGGATCGCCGAGGCGAACGACAGCACAATGCCGCGTTTCCAGGTCTCGTCATTGGCGACGAGATAAGACGAGATCACCGCCTTGCCGTGACCGGGGCCCGCGGCGTGGAAGATGCCGTAAAGGAATGAGATTCCCATCAGCGTCCAAGCGGCGCTGCCGTCGGCCTTGGCGGCGCGGATGGTACCGGACAGCATGCGGTAGAACTCGGCCTGCTTGGCCAAAACCCAGCCGGTGACGCCGCCGAAATCGGAGACACCGCCGCCGCGCGGCGCACCGAACGGCTGCGCGAACGCCACATCGGCCGCGCCGGCCACGAGCAACAAACAGACAACGAGAAAAATAAACCTCAGCAGCGCTGAGCGACGGCCGGACGGCGTCATGTCAAGAACTTCCCCTGCACACGCCGCCCCCGCGGAAACGCCAAAAACTTCTTAAGGACAGTTCACCAGAATCTTATTGGCGAACTCGGCACCGAACGCCATCGTGGTGTTCGGCTGATCAGCCGGAATGTCGGCGAGCTTCTTACCTTCGGCGAAGGTCATCTCGCGCGGCAACGCGACGTCGAGCTTGCAGCCGCCCGGTGCGCCGACGAGTTGCACCGGCGACTTCTTGTCGAAGGCAAAATCGACGAAAATGGTCGGGTCGTAGATATCGACCTTCAACAACTTGGCTTTCACTGGCGTCTTGAACGGCACGGTGAAGTGCAGCGTCAACACCTGGTCGGCGTAATCGAGCCAGTAGTCCGGCAGCGGGTCGGACATGTCCGCTTTCTTGCCGTCGGCCATGGCGTAGGTGAAATAGTCGTAGTCCTTGAGCGACTCGATGTTCACCTTAGCGAGCGGCGCGAGTTCCTCGCGGCTGAACTTGCCCTTCTCCTTGCTCTCCAGCCCTTGCGTGGCGAAAGCCGAGAACATGTCGTCGAACGACCAGGCGTGACGAATGCCCGTCGCGGTGCCGTCGGCCGCATAGACGACTTCGCTCTTCATGGTCACCCAGACGTGCGGATGGGCGCGCGCCGGCGCGGTGAAGGCGAGGCTCAGAAAGGCGAAAAGGAGGATGCGGGCGGTCATGGGCGCACATTATCATGGAGTGAGGCGTAATGGTGGCGACGCAGAACGCGGTTACGCGCTCTTTATATGTTGGTTAAACGCCGGCCGCCCCGCCGTCGGCGCGCGGGTCGTGGCCGCCTTCGAGCGTGCCGTCGGGATGCAAGATGACGGCGCCGGCATGGCCCATCGTATCGGAATAATCCTGGTCCAGCACATCGACGTCATGACCGGCGGACATCAATTGGTCGATCAGCTTCTCGTCGAACCGCCGTTCCATGCGCAGATTGGTGTGGCTTGAGCCCCAAGTGCGTCCCAGCAGCCAGCGCGGCGCATCGAGCGCCTGTTCCAGCGTCTGGCCGAAGGTGACGTGGCGTGTGAACACCGCGGCCTGGCTCTGCGGCTGGCCGTCGCCACCCATGGTGCCGTAAGCCATGACGCGACCGTCCTTGAGCACGGCCAGCGCCGGATTGAGCGTATGGAACGGACGGCGGCCTGGCTCGAGCGCGTTCACCGCCTTCGGATCGAGCGAAAAACTGGCGCCGCGGTTCTGCATCAGCACGCCGGTCTTCGGCAGCACGCAGCCCGAGCCGAATTCCCAATAGATCGATTGGATATAGGAGACGACCAGCCCGCTGGCGTCGGCCGCGCCCATCCAGATGGTGTCGCCTTCGCCGTAAGCCGCCGGCCAACGCGCGGCCTTCTTCGCATCGATCTTGCCGGCTTCGCTGTCGAGATATTGGGCGTCGAGAAAGCGCTTGAGGTTGCCGTCGATTAAATCGGGATCGGTGACAAAGCGGTCGCGCACACGGAAAGCGCGCTTGGTGGCTTCGACCAAGCCGTGAACGTGCTCGAAGCTTTCCGCTTTGGCGACGCGCAAGCGGTCGAACAGCGCCAGGATCATCAGCGACGCAAGGCCTTGCGTCGGCGGCGGCGTGTTGTGCAACGTTCCGGCGCCGATCTTTACGCTGAGCGGCTCGGCGATCTTGGCTTCGTATTTTTCCAGATCTACGCGCGTGACCGGGCTGCCGATGCGCTCCAGGTCGGCGGCAATCTCGCGGCCGACGTCGCCGCGATAGAAGTCCTGCAGTCCAGCATTGGCGAGCTGGTCGAGCGTCGCGGCGAAAGCCAGTTGCTTCATCCGCGCGCCTGCTTCCGGCGGCTTGCCGTCGAGCAGAAATGTGTCGCGAAAGCCCGGCGCCTTTTCAAGCTCGGCGAATTTATCGGCGGTGAGCTGCGCCTGGCTGCGGGTGACGGTGTAGCCCTCGCGCGCATGTTTGATGGCGGCTTCCAGCAAAACGTGCAGCGGCAGTTTGGCGTTCTTGCCGGCCTGCGCCTTGGCCGCCTCGAAAGCGAGCATCCAGCCGGCCACCGCGCCGGGCACGGTCAGCGCCGCGTAAGGCCCGCGCGAGGGGATCTCGTGGTGGCCGGCGTCGCGATAAAACCGGAGGGTCGCGTTCGCACCGGCGCGGCCAGCGCCCATGATGGCACGCACCCGGCCCGACGGTTCGCGGATCAGCCAGAAGCCGTCACCACCAACGTGATTCATGTGCGGATAGACGGCCGCGATCGACGCCGCCATGGCGATCATCGCTTCGATGGCGTTGCCGCCTTCCGCAAGAATTGCGCGGCCGTCCTCGACCGCGGCAGCGTGCGGCGCGCAGACGACGCCACGGCGATGTCCGGCGGTGTGGAGGTTCATGCCGGCACGGCGTCTGCAATGCCGCGCTTCTTCAGCAGCGCATCGACCGCCGGCAGGCGGCCGCGAAACGCGATGTAGGCCTCGCCCGGGTCACGCAGATTGCCGGCACTGTAGATGAAATCGCGCAGGCGTTTTGCCGTTTCAGGATCGAACGCATTGCCGGCCTCGGCGAAGGCCTCGAAGGCGTCGGCGTCGAGCACTTCCGACCACAGATAGGAGTAATAGGCCGCCGCATAGCCGCCACCGGAGAACAGGTGCTGGAAGTGCGGCAGACGGTGCCGCATCGTGATCTCCGCCGGCATCCGAATGGCGTCGAGCGCTTTCCGCTCGAAGACGTCGATATCGAGTGTGCCCGGCTCCTGCACCGCATGGATGTCGAGGTCGACCAGCGCGCTCGAGGTATATTCGACGATGGCGAAGGCCTGACCGTACGTGCGTGTCGCCAGCATTCGGTCGAGCAGCGCCTTCGGCATCGGCTTGCCGGTGTGCGCATGCACGGCGTATTTCTGCAGAATCTCCGGCACCTCAAGCCAGTGCTCGTAAAGCTGCGACGGCAGTTCGACGAAATCGCTGGCAACCGAGGTGCCGGCGAGCAGCGGATAAGTCACGTCGGACATCAAGCCGTGCAGCGCATGGCCGAATTCATGGAACAGTGTGCGGGCGTCGTCGAACGACAGCAGAGCGGGCTCACCCCCCGCCGGCTTGGAGAAATTGCAGACGTTCAGGATGATCGGGCGGACGTTGCCGGCGAGCTTCTCCTGGTCGCGCAGCAGCGTCATCCAGGCGCCCGAATGCTTGGAGCCGCGGGCGAAATAGTCGCCGACGAACAGGCCGACGTGGCCGCCTGCGGCGTCCTTGACCTCCCAGGCGCGCGCATCAGGGTGATAGAGCGGCAGATCGACGGGCGCGAACCTCAGGCCGAACAGCCGCTGCGCGGTCTCGAAGGCGGCGTCGATCATCTTGTCGAGTTGGAAGTACGGCTTGATCTCGGCCTCGTCCAAATCGTACTGCGCCTTGCGCAGCTTCTCGGCGTAATAGCGCCAGTCCCAGGCCGCGAGCGCAAAATTGCCGCCCTCGTCCGCGATCAGCTTTTGCAGCGCGTCGCGATCGACAATGGCCTTGGTGCGAGCGCGGCCCCAGACCTCGTCGAGCAGCTTGCGCGCCGCCTGGGGCGTCTTGGCCATCTGGTCGGCGAGCCGGTAGTCGGCAAAGGTCTTGTAGCCAAGGAGCTTCGCCCGCTCGGCGCGCAAAGCCACCATCTCCGCGACCAGCGGCCGGTTGTCGGTTGCGCCGCCGTTCTCTCCGCGTTTGATCCAGGCCTGGAATACCTTCTCGCGCAGATCGCGGCGGCTCGAGAACTGGATAAAGCCCTCGCAGGACGAGCGCGCCAGCGTGATGGCGTATTTGCCAGGAAGGCCACGCTCCTCGGCCGCGGCGCGCGCGGCATCACGGGCAAAATCCGGCAGGCCGTCGAGGTCCGCCTCGTCGAGGATCAGCGCGTAGGCCTTCTCGTCGGCGAGCACGTTCTGGCTGAACTGGGTGCCGAGGGTCGCCAGTCGCTCGTTGATCGCGGCCAGCCGGTCCTGCGCCGGCTTGTCGAGCGCACCGCCGGCGCGGACGAATCGGGTGTGATAGCGGTCGAGCACGCGCGCCTGCTCGGGCGACAGGCCGAGCGCAGCGCGGCTCTGGTAGAGACTGGCGATGCGAGCGTACAGGGCGCGGTCGAGGTACATGGCGTTGCTGTGGCGGGCGAGCAGTGGCGAGATATCGCGCTCGACCGCCTCGAGGGCGTCGCCGGTCTCGGCGCCGGTCAGCACGAAGAACACATTTGAGACACGATCGAGCGCGCGGCCGCTCCGCTCCAGCGCCTCGATGGTGTTGGCGAAGCTCGGCGCCACGGGGTCGGCGGCGACAGCGTCGAGTTCGGCGCGGTGTGCGGCCAGCGCGGTATCGAAGGCGGGACGGAAGTGCTCCGGCCCGATCGTAGCGAACGGCGGCAGCTCGAAGGCGCCGGTCCAGCCAGCGAGCAACGGGTTTTGGCGGGCGACAGCGTCGGGCTCGGTCATGGGCCCTATCTAGAACGTGGATAACCAAACGCCAAGCCGCTGGCACCTGCCCATCATCACCGACTCGTCATTCCGTATCGCTATCGAGTGCGCGCATAGTAAGTCGAAACAAAGCATCAGGGAGTTACCATGACGCGCCTTGCCATTGTCGTCGCCGGTTTAATCGCAACCACGGCGGCATACGCCGCCGAACCGGTCAAGATTGGCATCACCACGGTGCTCAGCGGTCCAACCGCCGACCGCGGGCAATCGGAGCAATATGGCGCTCAGCTGGCGTTGAACCATGTCAACGCGGCCGGTGGCGTTCTCGGACGACCGGTCGAGGCTTTCTACGCCGATAACGCCCGTACGCCGGCGACCGGCGTCACCGGCACGAAGCGGCTCATCGAGCAGGAGCATGTGCCCGTGCTGATCGGCGCTCTGTCGACACCGGTCACCCACGCCATCATGCCCCTTGTCGCCGAGGCCAAGGTACCGCTGGTGATCGCCACCTCCGCCGGGCAGGATTTTGTCGACGCCTCCGGTGCCGGCGGAAACGACTACGCCTTCAAGACGATCCCGTCGGAACTCGATATCGCGCGGGGCCTGATGCGGTATCTGGTCTCGAAGAACGTGAAGTCCGTCGCAATCGTCGCCGCCGCTGGCGATTTTCCGCAAGCGAACGCGACGGCGATGGCGAAAGCCGCGCAGGAACTGGGCATTCGCGTGACCAGCCGTGCGGCGCTGGCCCAAGGCACGACCGACTTTGTGCCGGTGCTCGACGAACTCAAGGCCGGCGCACCGGACCAGGTGGTGACGGTCCTGGGGCCTTTCACCGCCGGCTTCTTGAAGGCCTACGAGACGTCGGGCTTAAAGCTGCCGCTGACCGGGCGGATCGAAATTCCGGCAGCGCTTGCCGCTGTGTCGCCAGAATTCCGGGCATCCGGCGGGCTGTCGGACATGACCAGCGTCGTCAACTTCACGCCATTGCTGGACCGGCCGGGCCTGAAGGAGTTCGTCGCCGACTACAGCGCGCATTACGGCATCATGCCGACGCAACGGTCGTTCTTCGTCTACGAGGCGACGTTGCTGGTGGTCGACGCGATCCGCCGTGCCGGATCCGATCAGCCGGCCGCGATCCAGAAAGCGTTGAAGACATCGACGATGCCGTCCCTTCTTGGCGGCACCTATGCCTTCGACGACCATAACCACCCGCGCATCCCTCTGCCGATTGTCGGCCTGCGCGACGGCAAACCGGCCGTCATCGCGGTACAATAGGCCTTCGGAGCCTAGCGCCTGGAGCCCGCTCCCACGGCCACAATCGCCTGGCCGTGGACTTGATCCAGCGGCCGGATTCGGGTTGATTGCGGCCACCTTGAGGGAGTTCACCATGGCCCAAAGCCGCCGCATCGTCTGGCTCAACGTCGTCACCGTCGTCAGCGCCGCGATTCTGATCGGCGCCGAAGTGTTCGGCGCCGCCTTCGCCGGCTCCTGGGCGCTCGCGACGCTGTTTGACCTCGGCACCTTCGGTCAGCGCATCCTCGACGGCGTCTTCGTACTCTGCGGCATCGTGGTGATGGCGCAGTTCATCCGCTACGCACACCGCATCGAGCCATTCACCGCGCGCGGCTGAGCCGGCACGACGACGAACCCAGAGCGTCTCCAAAAAAGTTAAGGAAGATTTCGCGTGCGCGAACTAATTCGCTTGCGCTGCGCGAAAAAAATGTTATTTCAATTTTGCCCACTTCGCACGTGCCTGTGGTCGTGTGTCAATCGGTAGGTAGCGGGACAAGAGGCCCGCCAGCCGCCTGAGGTAAGCGAGCTCCTTCTCCACGGAGAAGAGTAAGTAGCCTCAAGTCTTCTGATTGGCAGCCGGAGGCGAAACCGGCGCACTCTGCTCTCCGCAGGGGACGCGACTTAAAGCAACGACGGAACGGGCTTCTTTGGTCTCTGCTGGCCTTCCACCGCCAGCGACGGGTCACCGACGAGGCTTGTCCATCATTGCCAGCAGCGCGGCGGGTGTTCCCCTCCAAGCCAAGGCAGCTACTTGCGGTTTAAGAGTTCACGCGTCCGGCTGCGTCCCCATCGCGCATCGGAAAGCAGGCTCTAAACCTCGAAATCGAGCGGCTAAAGCCGCTCCTTGAGCTGGGAGTATGCGCCAATGACCACGCGCATCCGCGAATTCTTGCGTAACCGGACCGAAGACGGGCCTTGCCTCGTCGTCGATCTCGACGTCGTCCGCGACAACTACACTGCCTTCGCCAAGGCTTTGCCCGACACGCGCGTGTTCTACGCCGTCAAGGCGAACCCAGCGCCGGAAGTGCTTTGCCTGCTGGCCAAGCTCGGCTCCTGCTTCGACACCGCCTCGGTCGCTGAGATCGAGATGGCGTTGGCGGCAGGCGCGACGCCCGACCGTGTCTCATTCGGCAACACGATCAAGAAGGAGCGGGACATCGCCCGCGCTTTCGAGCTCGGCGTCCGGCTGTTCGCGGTCGACTGCAAGGCCGAAGTCGAGAAGGTCGCCCGCGCGGCGCCCGGCTCCAAGGTGTTCTGCCGCATCCTGTCGGACTGCGCAGGCGCCGAATGGCCGCTGTCGCGCAAGTTCGGCTGCGAGCCGGGAATGGCCGTGGACGTGCTGGAACATGGCCTCAAGCTCGGCCTGGAACCGCACGGCGTGTCGTTCCATGTCGGTTCGCAGCAGCGTAACCAGCACGCCTGGGACCGTGCGCTCGCTTCGGCGGCGACCGTGTTCAAGGAGTGCGGCGAGCGCGGCATGAACCTGGCGATGGTCAACCTGGGCGGCGGCTTCCCGACCAAGTACCTGAAGAACGTGCCGACGGTGAAGACCTACGGCTCGGCGATCTTCAAGGCGCTGCGCAAGCACTTCGGCAACCAGATCCCGGAAACGATCATCGAGCCGGGACGCGGAATGGTCGGCAATGCTGGCGTGATCGAGAGCGAAGTCGTCCTCGTCTCCAAGAAGAGCGAGGAGGATGACGTACGGTGGGTCTACCTCGACATCGGCAAGTTCGGCGGTCTCGCCGAGACGATGGACGAGTCGATCCGCTACCCGATCCGCACGCCGCGGGACGGCGACGCCATGACGCCTTGCGTCCTGGCCGGTCCGACCTGCGACTCGGCCGACGTGCTGTACGAGAAGCAGCCCTACCCGCTCCCGGTCAGCCTGGAGATCGGGGACCGGGTGCTGATCGAAGGCACCGGAGCCTACACGGCGACCTACTCGGCCGTGGCGTTCAACGGCTTCCCGCCGCTGAAGACCTATCACATCTAAGTCGCCACATCTGACGGTTAAGGGAGGCGGTATTCCCGCCTCCCCCTTTCCTCATCATTCAAATTGACGGCGCTTGAGTGCGCGCGCGTACGCGCGTGCTTCTAGCGGGGAAGGAGTACGGCCATGAATCGCACAATGATCCAGATTCGCCACGAACGGCTCGCCGACATCGACGCGCGCGAGGCCTTGCTCGACCAAGCCTTCGGCGACACGCGCCTTCGCAAGTCGTCGGAACGGCTGCGCGAAGATCGCCTGCCGGCCGAAGGTCTGTCGTTCATCGCGTCCGAAGGCAAGCGCGTCATCGGCACCGCGCGTCTTTGGAATGTCTCCTGCGGCAACGGCCCGTCGGCGCTGCTGCTCGGGCCGGTGGCGGTGGCGGAAGACTGCCGCAGCCGCGGCCTCGGCGGTGCCATGGTGCGGCGCGCGATCCAGACCGCGCGCAAGCTCGGCTACAGCGCGATCGTGCTGGTGGGCGATCCCGAATATTACAATCGCTTCGGCTTTTCGGGTGAAAAGACCGGCGCGTTGTGGATGCCGGGACCGTTCGAACGCCACCGGCTGCTCGGCCGCGAGTTGAAAGTGGGCGCCCTCGATGGCGCACGCGGCATGATCGGCGCCGCAGGCCGCCCCGTGCCGCTGCCCGACCTCGCCGTTCTGGTGGCGCAGGATCGCCGCACCACGCGAGCCAGCCGCTCGAAAGCGGCGTAAATACCGCCTTAAATTTATCGTGGACGCCGCGCGCAAATTGCGGCGTCCACTCTTCCGTTCGTCACAGTCGGCGGATATCACCCGATATTGCTGTTTGGAGGTTTTTGAAATGACCGATTGGCCCGTCTACGCCGCCATTACCGGACCGATTGTCATGGTCGGCTTCGGCTCCATCGGCAAAGGCACGCTGCCGCTGCTCGAGCGGCACCTCAAATACGACAAGTCGCGCATCACCGTGCTCGATCCCAAGGACGAAGGCCGCAAGGCGCTCTGCGACAAGCACAATGTACGCTTCATCCAGAAGGGTCTGACCAAGGACAATTATCGCGAACTACTGACGCCGTTGCTCACCGAAGGCGGCGGCCAGGGCTTCTGCGTCAATCTGTCGGTCGACACGGGCTCGGTCGACATCATGGAGCTCTGCAACGAACTCGGCGCGCTCTACATCGATACGGTCAACGAGCCCTGGCTCGGCTTCTATTTCGACGCGTCGAAGGGTGCGGAAGCGCGCTCCAATTATGCGCTGCGCGAGACGACGCTGGCCGCCAAGAAGGCGCGCAAACCCGGCTCGACGACGGCGGTCTCCTGCTGCGGCGCCAATCCCGGCATGGTCTCGTTCTTTGCCAAGCAGGCGCTGGTCAATCTCGCGGCGGATCTGAAACTCAATGTGCCCGAACCGAAGACCAAGGCGGAATGGGCGGACCTGATGCGGCAGGCCGGCGTCAAAGGCATTCACATTGCCGAACGCGATACACAGCGCTCCAAGTCGCCGAAGCCGCCGGAAGTCTTCGTCAACACCTGGTCGGTCGAGGGCTTCCTGTCGGAAGGCATGCAGCCGGCCGAACTCGGCTGGGGCACCCATGAAAAATGGATGCCCGCAAATGCGCACACGCACGAGACCGGCTGTGGCGCGGCGATCTATCTGATGCAGCCCGGCGCCAACACGCGCGTGCGCACCTGGTGTCCGACGCGCGGCGCCCAATACGGTTTCCTCGTCACGCATAACGAGTCGATCTCGATCTCGGATTACTTCACCGCCTATGACGCGTCGGGCAAGGCGACGTACCGGCCGACCTGCCATTACGCCTACCATCCGGCGGACGACGCGGTGCTGTCGCTGCACGAGCTGTTCGGCCGCGCCGGCAAGATGCAGGAGA
>CAITEM010000054.1 GCA_903891395.1 uncultured Hyphomicrobiales bacterium
CCCGTTCGACAAGAACTGGACGCTGCCGGTCTATGTCGCCAATTTCATTCTGATGGAATACGGCACCGGCGCCATCTTCGGCTGCCCGGCCCACGACCAGCGCGACCTCGAATTCGCCAATAAATACGGGCTCGGCAACACGCCAGTGGTGTGCCCGCCGAACCAGGATCCCGCGACTTTCGTGATCACCGACGTGCCGTATCTGGAAGACGGCCGCATGATCAATTCGCGCTTTCTCGACGGCATGACCATCGACGAAGCCAAGGCCGAAGTCGCATCGCGGTTGGAGAAAACCACCGCGGGCAATCGCGCGGTGGCGCAACGTCAGGTCAATTACCGTCTGCGCGACTGGGGCATTTCGCGGCAGCGCTACTGGGGTTGCCCGATCCCGATCATCCATTGCGAGAAGTGCGGCGTCGTGCCGGTGCCGGAAAAAGATTTACCGGTCACGCTTCCCGACGATGTCACTTTCGACAAGCCGGGCAATCCGCTCGATCGTCACCCGACGTGGAAGAACGTAAAATGTCCGCAGTGCGACGGGCCGGCGCGACGCGAGACCGACACCATGGATACCTTCGTCGATTCGTCGTGGTATTTCGCGCGCTTCACCGATCCATGGAACACGCAGTCGCCGACCACGCCGAAAGCGGTCAACGAATGGCTGCCGGTCGATCAATATATCGGCGGCATCGAGCACGCGATTCTGCATCTGCTGTATTCGCGCTTCTTCACGCGCGCGATGCACAAGACCGGCCACACCGCTATGGACGAGCCGTTCGCCGGCCTATTCACGCAGGGCATGGTCGTTCACGAAACCTACAAGAGCAAAGCAGGCGAGTGGGTCGAACCGGCCAACGTCAAGATCGAAGGCATGGGCGACGCGCGCGCAGCCACGTTGATGTCGACCGGCGAGCCGATTGAAATCGGCTCGATCGAGAAGATGTCGAAGTCGAAGAAGAACACCATCGACCCCGACGACATCATCGCCGCCTATGGCGCCGACACCGCGCGCTGGTTCATGTTATCGGATTCGCCGCCCGAGCGCGACGTGATCTGGACCGAGGAAGGCGTGCAGGGCGCCTGGCGCTTCGTGCAGCGGCTATGGCGCATGGTCGGCGAGATTGCGCGGGTGACCGCCCCCGTGGCCCGCCCGGCCGAATTCGGCCCGGCGGCTTTGACCGTCCGCAAGGCCGCCCATCGGGCCCTCAGTAACGTGTCGGACGATATCGGCAGACTGCGCTTCAACCGCTGTGTCGCGCACATCTATGAATTCGCCAACGCCCTGTCGGACGCCATTGGCGAGGTCGAAACCGCGACCCCGCCCGACATGGCCTGGGCCTTGCGCGAGGCCGGCGACATCCTGGTGCGGCTTTTCCACCCGATGATGCCGCATCTGGCCGAGGAATGCTGGGCGGCGCTGGGCCATAAAACCCTGGTCGCCACCGAGGCCTGGCCGCAGGTCGAGCCGGATTTGCTGGTCGAAAACACCGTCACCCTGCCGGTCCAGATCAACGGCAAAAAACGCGCGGACGTCACGGTCGCCCGGGATGCCGGGAAAGACGAGATTGAGGCTGCCGTTTTGGCGCTCGATGCGGTAATAAAGGCGCTGGACGGCAAAAGTCCGAAAAAGGTCATTGTCGTCCCGCAGAGGATTGTGAATGTCGTTGCCTGAATTTCCGCGCTTCACCCGTTTGCTGCTGGCGCTTGCGCTGGCCGGTCTCGTCGCCGGCTGTTTCCAGCCGCTTTATGGCGATCAAAATGTGGTCGGCGGCACGGGCGTTCGCGACAAAATGAGCGCGGTCGATGTCGTGCCGGTAGTGACAGCGCAACCCGGCCGGTTGCCCCGTGTCGGCGGCGAGGTCCGCAACGAACTGATCTACCAACTCACCGGCGGCGGCGCACCCAACACCACCGGCTACAAACTCTTCATCAACATTAGCTCGACCAATTTGCAGGTCATTGCTGACGCCAGCACAAACCGCTCAGACGTGCAGAATTACGGCATCGATGCGTCGTTTCGTCTGGTCGAGGTCGGTACCGGCAAGCAGGTCGTTACCGGCTCGACCTTCTCGCGCGTGTCTTACGACACGCCCGGCCAGGAACAGCGCTTTGCAGGCGTGCGTGGATTGCGGGATGCCGAGAACCGCGCCGCCAAGGTCATCGCCGAAAACATCCGCTCCCGCCTGGCGTCGTATTTCACGGCAGGCACGTAGAAGCGATGCTGTCCTTCCCGCGAAAGCGGGAAATCCGTCTTCATTGACGCTTCTTGTCATTCGATGATCGCCGTGAAACCCACCACCGGCAATCTTGTCTATGCAGCGACGCGCGACGGCGTTTCGCTGCCAGTCATCGACGTCACCAATCCACGCTTCACGGTGCTGGACGATCCGTCGAGTCTCAACCGGTTGCTGGAAGCTTCCGCCAAGGAAGAACAAGGCCGCCGCTGGGTTCCGCGCTTCATCATGCGGATGCTGATGCGGTCGCTGGCCAACAAGTCGCTGCTGGCGAAAGCGCTGTTTAGTTCCGGCTCGACATTTCTGCCAGGCCTGTCGACCTATGTCATGAAGCTTGGGCCCGACAACCTTCCGCCGCCGTATGACGGCGCGACGGACAAACGATTTGCGGCGTCCACGCATCTCACCTTGCTGCGGCTCCGTACCCAACAGACCGCACGGCTCATCGCCGACGGACTTGCGGAGGATTTGACTGACGACGGTGCGCCGCTGCATCTCGTCAATATCGCCGGTGGCCCGGCGATCGACAGTCTCAACGCCGTGATTTTGCTGCGGCGGGACCGGCCCGATCTGCTGCGCCGCAAGGTTGTCATTGACGTTTTCGATCTCGACGATGAAGGGCCGTTCTTCGGCGCCAACGCATTAGCCGCGCTTATGGCCACCGGCCGGCCGCTTGCGGGGCTGGACATAGCGTTCGTGCACCGTCACTACGATTGGAACGATACCGCCGCGCTCGCGCGTCATCTGGCCGAGCTTTCGCAGGCCGGTGCGGTCGCCATCGCTTCCTCGGAGGGCGGCTTGTTCGAATACGGCGAGGACGACGAAATCACCGCCAACTTGAAGACGTTGCACGCCGGCGGCGTTCGGCTGATCGCGGGATCGGTGACAAACGACGATGAGGCGCGCCGGCGGATGGTCCGCGTCGGCAGTTTCAAACTCAAACCGCGCGGCGTTTCCGGTTTCAGGCCGCTGGCGGCGCGCGGCGGATTCAGCATAACGCGCGCGGAACCGGCGCACTTCAGCACGCAGGTACAGTTACGCCCGCTTTAAGGCGCCGTTCGCATTGCCTCGGCCGCCGC
>CAITEM010000055.1 GCA_903891395.1 uncultured Hyphomicrobiales bacterium
CGCGACCCTCCCCCTCCAGGGGAGGGTGAAAGAAGAGTCAGCGCAGCAGCGGCGTAAGCGCCTGCTTCAACGTCTCCGGCAGCGGCACCGGGCGCTGCGTCGCGCGATCAACATAGACGTGGACGAAATGGCCCTGCGCCGCCGCGGTATCGTCGCCATTGCGGAAGATACCGACCTCGTAGCGCACGCTCGACGTGCCGAGTTTGGCGACGCGCAGGCCGGCGCGCAGTGTGTCGGGAAACGCCACCGGCTTGAAATAATTGCAGTGCGTTTCCACCACCAGTCCGATCACCGCACCCGTGGCGATATCGAGTGCGCCCTGCGCGATCAGGTAGCCGTTCACGACGGTGTCGAAGAATTCGTAATAGACCACGTTGTTGATGTGGCCGTAGACGTCGTTGTCGATCCAGCGCGTGGTGATGTCGGCGAAATGCGCGAAAGCGGAGGCCGATAATGGGGACGGCTTCTCCATCAGTCCGCTCGTCCCCGCGAAAGCGGGGACCCAGTTCTTTGGCCCCTGGATTCCCGCTTTCGCGGGAATGAGCGGAAAATTTGCAACGCCATCATCACGCCCCCGGCTTTGCTTTCGGCGCGTTGCTCGTGGTCCGCGCCGCTTTCTGCTTCGGCTCGCCGCCTTCCAGCACGCGGCCGTCGATATCGGCGATCGTGCTGACGCCGGTCAGCGCCATCGTCACGCTCAATTCCTTTTCGAGAATGTCGATGGCCTTGGCGACGCCGGCCTGGCCGCCGGCGCCGAGCCCATAGATATACGAGCGGCCGATCAGGCAGGCCTTCGCGCCGAGCGCGATGGCGCGCATGATGTCGGCGCCGTTGCGGATGCCGCCGTCGAACAGCACTTCGATTTCCGAGCCGACGGCGTCGGCGACGCGCGGCAGCATCGCGATCGACGACGACGTGCCGTCGAGCTGACGGCCGCCGTGGTTCGACACTACGATGGCGTCGGCGCCGAGCGTCACCGCCATCTTGGCGTCATCGACGTCGAGGATGCCCTTGATGATCAACTTGCCCGGCCAGTATTTCTTGATCCATTCGACGTCTTTCCATGACAGTCCCGGATCGAACTGGTCGCTCGTCCACTTCGACAGAGAATTGACGTTCTCCATGCCGGGTACGTGGCCGGAGATGTTGCCGAAGGTCTTGCTCTTGCCCTTGATGACGCTCCACAGCCAGGCCGGCTTGGTGGCGATGTCGATGACGTTCTTCAGCCGGAATTCCGGCGGCACCGTCATGCCGTTCTTAACGTCCTTGTGGCGCTGGCCGAGCACCTGCAGATCGACGGTCAGGATCAGCGTGTCGCACTTGGCGGCGATGGCGCGATCCATCAACTGCTTGGAAAAGCCGCGGTCGCGGATGACGTAAAGCTGGAACCAGAACGGCTTGCCGGTGCCTTGGGCGACGTCCTCGATCGAACAGATCGACATCGTCGACAGCGTGAACGGAATGCCGGCGTCGTTGGCGGCGCGCGCGGCGAGGATCTCGCCGTCGCCGTGCTGCATGCCGCACAGGCCGATCGGCGCCAGGATGAGCGGCGCCGCGATCGTCTTGCCGAGCACGGTGGTGGCAAGGCTGCGCTCCGACACGTCGACCAGCACGCGCTGGCGCAGCTTGATGGCTTCGAGATCGGTGCGGTTGGCGCGCAGCGTGTATTCGCCGTAGGAGCCCGAGTCGGCGTAGTCGAAGAAGGCTTTCGGTACCCGGCGGCGGGCCAGCGTGCGCAGGTCGTCGATCGAGGCAATATTCTTC
>CAITEM010000056.1 GCA_903891395.1 uncultured Hyphomicrobiales bacterium
GGCTCGAACATCGGATCGTCGAGGTTCTTGCCTAGGTAGTTCGAGGCGAACATCGCGCCCTTGAAGCCGAGCTTGGTGATGATGCGCTTGAGTTCGTCGGCGGCCTTGGCCGGCTGGCCGAGCGGCAGCGTGCCGATAGCCATGAAGCGGTCCGGGTGGGCCGCGACGTGCTTGGCCATCTGGTCGTTCTGGATCTGCGCCACCAGCGGGCTGAGTTCGTCGCCGAGGCCGTAAAGATAGGTCTGGGGCGTGGCCGACAGCACATGAACGTCGACGCCGGTGGCGTCCATGTCCTTGAGGCGGCGCGGGATGTCGAAACCGCCGGTCGGGAAGTCTTTGTAGACCACCCCCGCGACATCGAGGGTCGAGAAATCGTCGTCCTGCCGGGTGAAGGTCACCGGCGCCTTGGGGGCAGCCTTGCCGATCAAGGCGGCGGTCTCGAGCGTGCAGATATGGGTGTGGGTGTCGATCGTACGGGTGGCCATTTCGTCCCCTGAAATTGTCTTTTTATCGTGGATTTGGTGCGGGTGGCAGCGCTTGAGTGCCGCAGGCGCGAGATAGACGCAAGCCCCTGTCAGGGCCGATCTGGCTTGCTATAAAAGCGGTGCCGCAAGGCCTTTTTTAGGGACCTCCCATGTTGTCGATCTCCGGCTCCAAAGACCAACCGCGCGTCGAGGACGATGCCCTGGTCCGCGGCCTGGGAAACTTCGCCGACGACCCCCGACTGCCGAACCAGGTCTATGGGGCCTTCGTTCGCTCGCCGCACGCCCACGCCAAGGTGCTCAAGATCGACAGTGAAGCCGCCCGCGAAGCCAAAGGCGTGCTCGCGGTGCTGACCGCGGCGGACATCAAAGCCGCCGGCATTGGCAGCATCTCGCGGCACCCGCCGGCCGTCGGCCGCGGCGGCGTCAAAATGATCATGTCCTTCCGGCCGGTGCTGGCGGAAACACCGATGCATGTCGGCGATCCGGTGGCGCTGGTGGTCGCGGAGACGCCCGGCCTGGCGCTCGACGCCGCCGACCTGGTGCAGGTCGACTACGATGAGTTGCCGGCGGTGGTGGAACTCGACGCCGCGATGAAGGCGGAAACGCAATTGTTTGCCGACGTACCCGGCAATCTCTGCGTCGATTGGCCGGGCCCGGTGCCGAGCGAGGACAACGAGCGCGCGGTCGCCGCGATCATCGCCGGCGCGCCGCATGTCGCCAAAGTGCGCGTCAACCACCAGCGCATGGTGGTGGCCTCGATGGAAACCCGCGGCGCCACCGGCGAATACGACGCGGCGGCCGACAGTTATACGCTGCATGCCTGTTCGCAGGGCGCCGAGGCGATGCGCAGTCAGGCCGCTTCGATCATGAACCTGCCGAACGAGAAGCTGCGGGTGCTCACCGCCGACGTCGGCGGCGCTTTCGGCATGAAGACGACTTGCTACCCGGAATACATCGCGCTGCTGGTGGCGGCGCGTAAAGTCGGGCGTCCGGTGCATTGGCAATCGACGCGCTCGGAAGCCTTCGTCAGCGACGCGCAAGCCCGCGACGCCATCAGC
This sequence comes from uncultured Hyphomicrobiales bacterium, assembly GCA_903891395.1. Lineage (GTDB taxonomy): Bacteria > Pseudomonadota > Alphaproteobacteria > Rhizobiales > Xanthobacteraceae > Pseudolabrys. The sequence continues at coordinate 1,544 of CAITEM010000056.1, forward strand.
GAAGCCGAGCTTGCGCTCGACGACAAAGGCAAGTTCCTGGCCTTGCGCGTGCGGCATCTCTGCAACCAGGGCGCCTACGTCGCCAATGCCGGCGTCAACATCAACACCAACAATTTCGCGCGCTGCCTGCCCGGCATGTACCGCGTGCCGAAGGTCGACGTCGGCGTCGCCTGCTATTTCAGCAACAAGGTGCCGATCGCGCCCTATCGCGGCGCCGGACGGCCGGAAGCCAATTTCGTTCTGGAGCGCGTGGTCGAGGAAGCCGCACGCATCACCGGTATCGATCCGGTCAGGCTGCGCAAAAAGAACCTGATCCCGCAGTCAGCAATGCCGTTCAAGACGGCGATCCAGACATACGACTCGGGCGACTTTCCCGGCATTGTCGACAAGGCGCTGGCGCTCGCCGACTACGCCAATTTCGCCAAACGCAAGCGCGAAGCAGCCAAGCGCAAGAAGCTGCGCGGCATCGGCGTGTCCTGCATGCTCGAGCACGCCGGCGCCATGCCGACCGAATCCGCCTCGCTGGGATTTCCCGGCGATGACAGACTGGTCATGAGCTTGAACGTGCAGTCGACCGGGCAGAGCCACGCCACGGTGTTCGGCCGCCTGCTCGCCGGCAAGCTCGGCATCGACCCGACGACGATCGTGCATCGCCACGGCGATACCGACTTGGGACTGATCGGCGCGGCCTCGGTCGGGTCGCGTTCCGCGATGTGCGCCGGCAACGCCATCATGCACACGGCCGACATCGTGCTGGAAAAAGGCAAGAAGATCGCCTCGGCGGCGCTGGAAGCGGCCGAGTCCGACATTCAATACCGCGCCGGCAGCTTTGAGGTGGTCGGCACCGACCGCAAGATTTCGCTGTTCGATACCGCCAATCGCGCCAAGCAAATGGGCGACAGCCTCGACAGCACGGGCAAGCTCGACACGCCGCTGACGTTTCCGTACGGCTGTCACA
>CAITEM010000057.1 GCA_903891395.1 uncultured Hyphomicrobiales bacterium
GGGCTTGTTCTCGACCAGGAAGGTCTGCCCGGTGCGTTCGCTGAGCGCCTGCGCCACCAGTCGCGTGACGATGTCGGCCGAACCGCCCGGCGGAAAGCCGACGATCAGACGCACCGGTCGCGTCGGATAATCCAGGGCGACAGCGGGCGCCGCCATAGCGAGCGCCGCCAGGCCTGCGGCGGCCAATTGAACGAAGCAGCGGCGTGCGATGGTCACGTGATATCTCCTCCGAGCGCTTATTCGCGATGTGAAATTGCATCGCTTGTTGTTTTGACGTGCGGCGACCCTATTCGCCGCCGCCGCGAGGGGTCAACAAACGTGCGGCTGAGCAGGCCGTGCATTGCCAGTCGAGGAGGTCGGCCACTGGCCGATGAGCCGGCGCCTGAAGCGAACAGCGCGACCCACGTTAAGCCCTTGCAGCGCGCGCCTAAAATTCAGTCAGGACGACTTAAGGCCGTATTTACCACGGTCTGCGACCGTCCACGGTAGGTTCTTAAGGCGATGCGGAATTCCAACAATGCCCAAGGGGCGCCTGAAGCAATTCTGGGCACGCAAAGCGCCGGCGGCCTCTCGCGGCGCGACCGCGCCCGTCTCGCCGCGTAAATTTCTCCATCTTGGCGTCAGCGCCAAACTGCAATGGGCCTTCGGCGCCGTCGCGGGCCTGACGCTGCTCGCGACCATCGTCGGCCTGCTGTCGTTCTCGACCATCGAAGGCGGCCTGCGCCGCGTCGTCGACGTGCAGATGCCGGCGATGACCAACGCCATGCGTCTGTCGGTGATCACCGGCAACATATCCGCCGCTGCGGCGCGTTTCATCAGCGCCAAGACTGATGACGATCGCAAGCAGACACTGGCGATGATGGCGCAGAAGCGCACTGAGCTGGCCGCCGGCATCGGCGAAACGCAAAGGTTGATTGGCGAAAGCGGCTCGCTCACCAAGGTGATCGGCCTGTCGCATTATCTCGACGCCAATCTGGCGACGTTGGAAGACGCAATCTCGCAACGCACCGCGTTGCGCGGCCAGATCGAGATCATGCTCGAGAGCCTGCACCAGATCCATGCGCAGATCATCGATGAACTGGCCCAGCTTCCCAATCCGGCGCAGGCGATGGAAGTGTCGGCCCGCACCCATCTCCTGGTCAGCTTGATCGGCGAAGGGTCGGTCGTGCGCGACCCCATGGCGTTCAAGGATATCCAGGATCGTCTGAAGGCCGCCGCCGTGGCGCTCAACGAGACCATGGCGAAGTTCGATAACAATTCGACCGTCCTGGACGGCGTCGCGCGCATCCGCCTCGGCGTCGGATTGATCAGCCGTTTCAGCCAGGGCGCCGACAGTATTTTCGCGCGGCGCGCGCGTGAGCTGTTCGCCATTACCCGCGTCGATTCCGCGATCGACGAGAACGCTTCGATCCAGCGCGAACTGGATACCGCGGTCGCGGCTTTGGTCAGCGAGGCCGACGCCAGCACGCAGGCGAGCGCGGCTGCGTTGATCGGCAACCTCACCGTCAGCGGCCGCTGGCTGCTGGTGGTGGCGGTGGTGAGCCTGCTGGCGGCCTGGGGCATCGGCGTGTTCTACGTGCAGCGGCAACTGGTGCGGCGTCTGATCGCGATCGGCGCGGCCATGCGCCAGCTTGCTTCCGGCGATACCAATATCGCGGTGCCGTCGGGCGCCGAGCGCGACGAGATCGGCGACATGGCGCGGTCGCTCCAGGTGTTCCGTGCCAGCGAAATCGAACGCCGCGGCCTGTCGGACCGCGAGCGTCTCGAACAGACCTTGCAGCGCGAGCGCGGCACCCAGATCGAAGAGATTATCGCCGACTTCCGCACCACCGTGACCAACGTGATCGGGTCGGTGACAGACAACGTGTCGCTGATGGAAGAGACCGCGCGCGGTCTGACCAGCATGGCGCGCGACGCCGACCAGCAGGCCCGCGCCGTGTTGCTGTCGTCGGAAGCGACATCGACCAACGTGCGCACGGTGGCCGGTGCCACCGACCAGCGTGGTGAATCGATTCACGGGATCAACGAGAAGACCAAGAGAGCACACAGCATCGCCCAGCGCGCCACCGAGACGGCGCGCGCGACCGACCAGCTCGTCAACAAACTGGCGAGCGGCGCGACGCGCATCGGCGACGTCATCAAGCTCATTCAGGCGATCGCGGCGCAGACCAATCTCCTGGCGCTCAACGCCACCATCGAGGCGGCGCGGGCCGGCGACGCCGGACGCGGCTTTGCCGTGGTGGCAATGGAGGTGAAAGCCCTGGCCGCGCAGACCGCCAAGGCGACCGAGGAAATCGCCGAGCAGATCGGCTCGATTCAGGATCTGACCAAGCAGACCGTGGCCGCGATCCAGTCGATCGACGGCGTGATGGGCGACATCAGCGGACTGACCGCCGCAATTGCCGGCGCCGTCGAGGAGCAGACCTCGTCGACCCAGATGATCGCGCACAATATTCAGGAAGCCGCCGCCGGTGCGCGAGAGCTTGCCAGCAAGATGACCATCGTCACCGAGGCCATCGACGGCACCAACCGCTCCGCGACCGCGGTGCATCAAACGTCGCAGGCATTCTCGGCGCAGGCCAGCACGCTGGAAGACGCCGTCGAAACCTTCTTATCGCGGGTGACCGCGGCCTGACCGCCACGACCCGTCGGGAGTTGAGGACCGCGCATGTCAGACAAAATATCGAAACTGTTCGCAATCGCGCTCTGTGCCGGTCTGTGGGGGATCGGCACGGCGATCATCGGCGCCAAGGCCGCCATCAGCGTTGAAGACGACGCGCCGATCGCCAAAAGCCTCGCCACCATGTTGCGCGCCGGGCGCACGGTGATCTCGCGCAACCAGGACAAGATCAACGATCCCAAGCTCGGCGACAAAGGCCTGGACGGCAAGACCGTGCTGGCCGAAGCGGTGAAAATCTACAAAGAAACCGCGGGCGTCGATCCGGCGTCGATCGACGCCAATTCGCGCCACGGCAAGTTGCTGCGCATGGAGATGGACGCGATCGTCGAGGTCATCGACGGTCATCAACAGACCATCAACCGGCCGGGCGTCGGCTTCAAAGGGTTCATTCCGGCGGTGTTCGGCCGCCAGGTCAGCGAAGCTTTCGGCCGCCGCGCCGTCGGCATGGCCGACATGAAGGTGACGGCGCCGCCCAAGCTGGTGCGCAACGCCAAGGCGCGCGCGGACGATTGGGAAGCCGCCGTGATCGACACCAAGCTGATGACGGCGGCCTGGCCGAAGGATCAGATTTTCTCGGAAGTCGCCAAGTCGAAAGGCAAGGACGCCTACCGGACCGCGATGCCGGAATATTACGGCGCGAGCTGCCTGAGCTGTCACGGCTCGCCGGCCGGCGAGATCGACATCACCGGCTATCCCAAAGAAGGTGCGCAGGTCGGCGATCTCGGCGGCGTCATCAGCATTACGCTGTATCGCTAGGTTCCCATCCCCGGAACCCCGGTTTCGCTCAATATTCGCGCGGGAGGAACAGGAACCGGCGCGCCGAGCGCGGCGTTGCACTGGCACATGTCCCTTACAGGCGGACGGCCCATGCCCTTCCTCGCTTACGTCGCCATCGTGCTGGTTTCGCTCGGCGGAATTCTGTTCGAGCTCGATTGGCTGACCAAACCGAAGCTGGACGCCAAGGCGCCGATGCAGACGGCGGGCACGATGACGGAACCGGTAACGCCGCGTGTCGTCGCCAAGGTCGACGGCCCCGACACCGGACCGAGCCCGCTGGTCACGAAGAAAGCCGAACCTGTGAGCGAGCCGGTTGAGGCCGCGGCTGAGAGCACCGGCGCGACGCCGGCTGACGCCGCTCCGATACCTCAAGCGCCGATCCCTCAAGCGCCGGTGTCGCCGGCCGTGACTATCGCGAACGCAGAGACGCTGCCCCTGGCAGTGGCGCCGTTGCCGGCCGCCACCGCGCAAGCTCAACCCGCCGCCGCGCCGGCGCCGAGCCAGCTTTCCGAAAAACCGGTTCTCGCCTCCGCCATGCAGACGCCCAACCATTGCGACGTGCAAGGCTGCGCTGCGGCCTACACATCTTTCCGCGCCGCGGACTGCAGCTATCAGCCGATGGAAGGCGCGCGCAAGATTTGCGTGAAGCCGCCGGGCCCGCGCGTCGCCTCGACGCAGCAAGCGCCGAAGGGTGAGGCCCGCCGCCCAAGCCGCGACGAAGAACTGCGCGACGTCGAGCGCACCGTGCGGCGTCTGACCACCACCGGCGACGAAGCAGAGGTCGATCCCCGCATGGGTCGCAGCGAAGTCATCGTGGTCGATCGGCCGGACCGGGACTGGTAGCGGCAATTTTGCCGCCGCAATCCTGGTGCACGTCTGTGGAATAGGCCTTAGTATCGGCCTGTTGGCGCGGCACTGGTCCCAAGGCTTCCGATGCGGTTTGCTTTTTATTGCGCTGTTCTGCTGGTCGCGGCCGGCAGCGTGATGTTCGGCCTGGACTGGATGTCGGCACCGATGGCGCCCATGCCGCAGCCGACCCGGAATGTGGTGTTCGTGCCGCCGCCACCGCCACCCCCGGTGCGCGTGGCGACTTCAACGCCGGCGGTATCCGCAAGCCCGGCGTCCCCATCAACGACACCCGCCATTACGACGCCGCAGACGCCGGTCGCCGCTGCACCGCCGGTGCAAACGCCGCCCGCTCCGGTTCAGGTCGCGGTCGCACCGAAACTGAAATGCGATATCGACGCCTGTGCGCGGGCTTACCGCTCGTTCCAGGAATCGGATTGCACCTATAATCCGAGTTTCGGTCCGCGCCGGCTGTGCACCAAAGGCGATCCGGAAAAATACGCGCGCGAACATTCCGCGCCGGCGGTATCGGCAACGCCCGCGGCGCCGGAAGCGACCGGAGTCGATTCTGGATCGATCGCCGCGCCGGAACCCAGCGCGCCGGCGGCCGCCGCGCCGCGCTGCAACGTCAGCGCCTGCGCGGCGTCCTATCCGCGCTCGTTCAAAGAGGCCGATTGCACTTTCCAGCCGGGCAACGGGCCGCGGCGGGTCTGCGAGAAGTAGCCTTTCATTCACTCCCGCGCCGCGCCTATACTTTTAAAAAAAGAAGCGTACCGGGAGAGAAACACATGAGGCGGCTGGTATTCGCGCTATGCGTTGCGTTGTTCGCGGCGCCGGCGTCCGCCGACACCGTCAAGATCGTGGTGCCGTTCGCGGCCGGCGGGCCGGTCGATCAACTGGCGCGCATTCTGTCCAACGATCTCGGCCAGCAACTTGGCGCCGACGTCATCGTCGAGCCGAAAGGCGGCGCCGGCGGCGCGATCGGCTCGGAAGCGGTGGCACGCGCCACACCGGACGGACATACGTTGCTCCTCGCCAGCATGGGCTCGCACGTCATCAGCCCGACTTTGCGCGCGCCGACGGGTTACGATCCGATCAAGAGTTTCGAGCCGGTTATCATGGTCGGCTCGGTGCCGTCGCTGCTGGTCGTCAGCCCCAAGCTCGGTGTGTCGTCGCTCAAGAATCTCATCGCCAGGGCGAAGACGCAGACCATGACGTATGGCTCGGCGGGGCCGGGCACCACGATGAACATCGCCGGTGAACTGCTCAACGCCGCGGCCGGTACCAGGATTTCACACGTGCCTTATCGCGGCGCCGCGCCGGCCATCACCGATCTGCTCGGCGGCCACGTCGATATGTTGAACGCGGACATGCCGGTGCTGCTGCCGCTCGTCAAAAGCAATACGGTGGTCGCGCTCGCGCTGTTCGGCGGCGAGCGTTCGCCGCTGGTGCCCGACGTGCCGACCACGGCGGAGTTGGGTTTGCCCAGCGTCGTAATGGAAAGCTGGTACGGCGTTTTCGTCCCGGCCGGTACGCCGCAAGCGGCGCGCGACAAACTGGAAAAGGCGTTGTTCGCCGTTATCGCCGTGCCGTCGGTCAAGGACAAGCTGGCGGCGAACGGCATGCACGGCGCGCTCGGCAGCGGGGCCTTCAAGGTGCGGCTACCGGAGGATTTTGCTTATTGGCAAGAGACGATCAAGAAGCTGGGCATCGTCGCGGAGTAGGGTCTCCGTTCGTGCCCGCGGAAGCGGGGACCCAGTGCTTAGCCAAGAACTGGATTCCCGCTTTCACGGAATGAGCGGCATCGAAATCTTCCTCCTACTTCTTCTTCGGCATCAGCTCCGGCACCGGCGCGCCGGCTTCGATCTTGGCGATGCGGATTTGTTCATTGGCGAGGATGCGTTGCGTGCGCGCCAGCACTTCGGCGGCCCGCTCACGCGGGATGAAGCAGACGCCGACATTGTCGGCCAGCACCAGATCGCCCGGATTGACCGTGACGCCGCAGATCGTCACCGGCTTGTTCACCGCGACGGTTTCGACGCGCCATTTGCCGGTCATCGGCGAGACGCTGCGCGACCAGACGCCGTAACCGATCTCGCGCGCATGATCGATGTCGCGCACGCCGCCGTCGACAATGGCTGCGATCTGGCCCTGGCGGTGGCCGATGGTCGCCGACATGCCGCCGAGATTGGAGACGTTGTCGATGCCTTGCAGCACCAGCACGTCGCCGGGATCGGCGAGGTTATGCGCCTCGATTTCGCTCAAGCCGGAGACGCCGGTGGCGACGGCGTCCGCCACCGAGAGAGAGTGCTTGACGTTTTGCACCGTGAGCGCGCGGCCGACGATGCGCGCCGCCGGATCGACCGGCTTGAGCACCGAAGCCGGGACAACGCCGGCGATGCCGAGCTCGTCCATCGCGTCCGACGTCATGCCGGTGAGATCAGGCAGCGCGCGGAAGCCGTCGAGAATATCGGCCGGTATGACCGGCAGATCGAGCACGCCGAACGCGCTTGCAGGCAGCTTGCCGAGCGTCTTCTTGCCGCTCATGCCGTTACATCGCCCGCTGCGGCGCGGATTGCAGGAGTTCCTGCAACTGCCTGGCGTAGAATTTGGCGTTGCCAGTGGTGAGATGACCGCTGGTCTCGGTGCTCGCCGGAATCAGCAACAGCTTGCCGTTCTTGACCTGCTTCATCGCCGCCTCGGTGACGCCCGTTTCCGGTGGGTTGCGCTCGTCGTCGGCGGCGTTGATCGCCAGCAGCGTCGCTTCGATCTTGCCGAGACCGGGCGAGGCGTCGTAATCGGCCGACGAGCCCCACTGCCACAGGAAGTCGTTGGCGTCGGCGGTCATCGGCAGCGCGAGGCGCGCGTCGACGGCCTTGTCGGCCAGCGCGTGGGTCGGCGCCTGCTTCTGATAGTTCAGCGTGCCGCCGCCAGTGGCGATGGCGAAGAACACGCTGGCGAGTTTCATCGAGCCCGGCTGCTTGGTGTAGTTGCCGTCGGCGTATTCGGGATCCTGGCGGATGGATTCCAGCATCATCCGCCGCAGCATCCAGTTGCGTGCCGCCATCGCGGTCGGCTGCGACGCCATCGGCACCGCGACGTCCATGAACTGCGGATATTTCGACGCCCACAGCCAGGTCTCCATGCCGCCCATCGAATTGCCGATAACGAGACGCAGATGTTTGATGCCGAGACCCTCGGTCAGCAGCCGGTGCTGCGCGTCGACCATGTCGGCGTAATTGTATTGCGGGAATTTTGTTTTCAGTCCGTCGGACGGTTTGGTGCTTTTGCCGTGGCCGACCGCGTCGGGCAGGATGATGAAATATTTGGTGGCGTCGAGCGGCTGGCCGGGACCGAACAATTCGCCGGCAAAAGCGGGCGTCAGCATGTTGGCGGCGGCGCCGCCGCTGCCATGCAGCACCAGCACCGGCTGTCCGGTCGGCTCCCCGATGGTGGTGTAGGCGAGCTTCATTTCCGGCAGCACTTCGCCGGTATGGAATTTGAAGTCGCGCGCGGTCCACGTGCCCTGCTTGGGCGCGGGATAATCGGCGGCGGAGGCCGCAACCGTTGTCAGCATGAAAACGAGCCCGGCCGCTGCTTTGGAAAATCTCGGTTTGGAAAATCCCATGGCGTTTCCCCTGCGAAACGTTCGCCCTGTTCGGGCTGATTTTCCGGCAGGTTACACCAGGGATTTGCAGCGCGGGAGGGGGAGGGCTCTCGCCCTGCGGGCGAGGGCCGTGCGGCTCTTAGCGCGTCGCGACTTTGTCGAGCTTGGGCTTGGCGCTCTTTGGCGTTTTGCGCGCGGCCAGTTGCTGGACGGCGGGCTTGGCGTCGGCCGGCTTGGCGGTGTGCACGACCGTATGTATCGGGGCGGCGGGCTTCGCCACCATGGCCGTCTGTTTAGCCGCCGGGTGAGCGGCGGTCTTCGCGGCTGGTTTGGCTTCGGACTTGGGCTCCGACAAGGCGATATTGATCACAGCCGTCACGCGCGCGCCGTGTTTGGCGATCTTGACCGGTGCCGCGGGCGCTGTGGGCGCCGGCACCAATCCATCGGCCGAGGCGACGACGATGGACTTGGCGGCGGGCTCGGCTTTCGCCACCGTCCCCGTCTGCTCGGCCGAGGCGACCTTGTTCTTCTCGATCGAAGCGATGCGATGCCTCGATGTCTTGGCGGCGACGACAGTGACGTCCGGCTCAGGCGCGGCGCGTAGCGGCGAGCGCGCCGGCAGCGGAATGGTCGCAGGTCCGCTGAAGGCATAGAGCCCGGCGGACTCCTGACACGGCGCGTGGCGCGGCAGGCGCTGGCCCGGCAGCAGCGTGGCGCCGTTCCAGGTTTCGGCCGGGCGGCCGGTGATCGTCTTGACGTAGCCTTTGGTCTCGTCGGGCAGCTTGCTCTTTTTCTGCAGCCAATCCTGAATACGCTTCGGGCCGGCGTTGTAGGCCGCGGCGGCCAGACCGAGATTGCCGAATTGCGACACCAGACTGCGCAGCAGACGCGCCGAGGCGGGGATCGCCTGCAACGGATCGAACGGATTTTCCACGCCCATGCTGGCGGCGGTTTCCGGCATGAACTGCGCAACGCCCTGCGCGCCGGCCGAACTGACGACGCCGGGCTGGAAGCGGCTTTCCTGGAACAGCAGGCTGATGAAGAAGGGCACCGGCAGGTTGTTCGTTTCCGCCGCCTTGGTCAGCGTGTCGCAGACTTCCTCGCGCGAGCGATGCACCACGGGCTTGGCGACCGGCGGCAGCGGCACGGCGTTGGGATCGATGGCTTGATTGTCCGCGCCGTCAGAGGTCTGTGCGTCGGCGGACGATGCGGTGGCCTGCGTGTCGGGCGCTTCACGCGCGTTGTCGTCGGCATTCATGTCGATCGGGATATCGGCGCGCGCCGCATTCATGGTGTCGCGGTCGGCCGCGACGCGCTTCTCGCTCTTTGGCGCGGCGTAATATTCGTCCAGTGATTTCGCAGGGTCGGATCCGGTCGCACCGGACCACGTCATCACGCAAACACACGCAGGCACGAACAGATGCCGCATTTCTTGCGATCCTCGCATCGTTAAGGCGTGCCGCACATTCCGCGGCCGCGAAAAATGGTGTGAGGAGATGCCCCCCTCGTGATGCACTTCTGTGCATTCAGAATGGGACAGATTTACGACGCGAAAGAAAGACCGATGCCGCGTTCTTGCCGCAGTTCCATCGACAAAAGTTCCTGGCGGTTACCGGGTGCCTAACGGCCAACCGTAAATTACCACCGATCACTCATCGCATCAGAATAAGCGGATTTGATTGCGCCGAGCGAGGTGCGCTGAGTTAGTACACCACGACGCTGCGGATCGACTTGCCCTCGTGCATCAAATCGAAGGCGTCGTTGATTTTGTCGAGCGGCATGGTGTGCGTGATCAGGTCGTCGATGTTGATCTTGCCCTCCATGTACCAGTCGACGATCTTCGGTACCTCGGTACGCCCGCGCACGCCGCCGAAGGCGCTCCCCTTCCAGACGCGGCCGGTGACCAGTTGGAACGGCCGCGTCGCGATCTCCTGGCCGGACGCGGCGACGCCGATGACGATGCTCTCGCCCCAGCCGCGATGGCAACACTCCAACGCCTGACGCATGGTGTGGACGCTGCCGATGCACTCGAACGAGAAA